>WFMA01000020.1 GCA_009177195.1 Bacteroidales bacterium
GTAGTATAATCTTTGTGATTTGACTTGAGGTGTTCAGTCAAATGAGCAATACGAACCGAGAATAATGCTATCTGTGCTTCAGGTGAGCCAGTATCAGTCTTGCCCTTACCGTATTTCTCAAAGATTTGTACTTTTTCGTCAGAATTTAAGTGCATTCTTGAGTCAGTTAAAAAGTTAATAAATATAAAGTATGCTCAAATGAGCATGCAAAGGTANTCATTCTTGGCGGATTGACAAAATTTTAGTCAAGATTTTTGTNCTTTGCNGGATTGCGGAAATGAANTTTTCCTTNAAGATACTCCTGCGTAGCGATCAAAGTGGGCTTAGGCAGTTTCTCGTAATAGCGTGAAATCTCGATCNGCTCGCNGTTTTCTGAAATTTCTTCGAGGTTGTCGTTAAGAGATGCGAATTCCTGAAGTTTCTTTTCAAGATCATGTTTCATCTCTCCTGCAATCTGGTTGGAGCGTTTANCTATTATGNAGANTGTCTCGTAGATGTTNCCTGTGTCCTCCGACATNCGGATAAGGTCGCGGGTGGTTGTGTTAAGAGGTGCGTTGGATTTCTTGTAGTCCATCTTCTTAATATATTATGTAGTTTTATTCTTCTATGTATTTTTCCGCAATCTTGAATATGTTGTCAGCCTCTTTGCGGTTGGGCGATTCGGGGTAGTTGTTGATAAATGAATAATATTCGTCTATAACATCCCGGAAGCGATCGGCTTTTCTTTCCTCGATACTGTTTCGAGCTTCTTGATAGCGAGACTTCAAGATGAGCAACTCAAGGTCTTCTTTGTATCGGGAGTAAGGGTAATTTTTGATTGCGTTCTGAGCCACGATTATCGCTGAGGCATAGTTGTTGCCAAGATAATTGCCGAGATTGTAATATAGCTGGGCGTTCTGGAGCTCTTTAAGGGTCAACTTGTCTTGGAGCTCAAAAATCGCATTTTGTGCGACCGGAACCTGGTCGCTCTTGGGGAAATGGTCTATGAATGATTGTAGCTCTTCGATAGCTTTTAGGGTGCCGCTTTGGTCAAGCTGTGGTTCAGGCGAATCAAGATAGAAACCATATCCGCAATAGAAACGCGCCATTTCGGCATAAGTGCCTTTGGGGTAGCGAGTATAATATGTGCGGAAGTAAGCGCTTGAATTTTCGTAGTCCTTGTTCTCATATAAGCTCAAGGCGAGAAGATACAGGGATTCTTCGGCATTTTTGGTGCCTTTCAGCTGTGTCACGATATCGGTGAGGACTGTAGCGGCGTTGGTGTATTTTTTCTGCTCGAAAGCGCGTTTCGCATATTCCAGCTTAGCTGCGTTGTCGGTGCTTTTGAGGATACGCTGATACTCGCCGCACGAAGTCAGGGCGAGTGAAACCAGTGTAATTGTAATATATATGTATTTGCGCATATTTTGCATTCAAGTATTCAAGCTGCAAATTTAGCAATAAATTGTGAGCAATTCTCTAATAATCGCTTATTTTTTTTGGATACGTGGAAATTATCGGTTTTTTAACGGCTAAATTTCCTTTTCATACGGGTTATTCTCGCTATTTTTGTTAATTTTGCGCTTTATTGGTGTAGAATCGCATTAAATATAGGAATAGTGGAAAATAATAAACTCAGAGATAAACTTGGCTTCGTTAAGAAGCATCCGATATTATTTAATTTTTTGCTTATATTGCTTGCCGGTTGGGCGGTGGTGTGGATCACCCTCATCGCTCTTGACGTATGGACTGGGCATGGTAAATATGAAGTTGTCCCTAATTTGAAGGGGTTGTCTTATTCTCAGGCGCAAAAAGCGCTTATGGCTACGGGGTTAAATGCAGAATTGTCGGATTCAGTCTATGACAATGCGACAGCTCCAGGCACTGTCATCGAACAATCTCCAAGGGCAAAGACTAAGGTGAAGCCCGGGCGTGTCGTTTATTTGACTATCAATGCTTTTTCGCCTAAAATGGTTTCCGTTCCCTCGCTTATGGACATGTCGCTCAGACAGGCTCGTTCGGTCCTTGAAGGGCTTGGCATCAAGAATATAAAGGAATCCTATGTTCCGGGNGAGTATAAGGATTTGGTAATGGGTGTGAAATTCAANGGAATCCAATTGAANCCCGGAGCGCGTATCCCGGCAACGGCGACCGTCACGATTGAAGTGGGGAGGGGCTTTGCCGAAACGGACGAGTTTGATGATGGGCGACCGGAAGTTTTGCCTGAATAACATCTTAAATGATCAGTAGCGCGGACCATGGACGAAGAATTGAATTTGCAGCCTGACGATGGCGACGAATTATATGAGCATTTTCGGTTTGTTGCCGATAAAGGGCAGCAATTGCTGCGTGTAGATAAGTTCCTTGTCGCAAGACTGGAGAAGTCATCGCGCAATCGAGTTCAGCAAGCTGCTGAAGCTGGATGCATTCTTGTAAACGGAAAACCCGTAAAATCCAATTACCGTGTAAAGCCGCTCGACGTTGTCGCTGTGGTGATGGACCGTCCCCGCTATGAACTTGAAATTATTCCTGAAGATATACCCCTCGACATCGTTTACGAGGACAAGCATCTGCTGGTTGTGAATAAGCCCGCCGGACTGGTGGTACACCCCGGTCACGGCAATTACCACGGCACTCTGGTCAATGCCTTGGCGTGGCACTTTAAGGACAATCCCGATTATGACGTGAATGACCCGCGCATGGGGCTTGTGCATCGCATTGACAAGGACACTTCCGGTCTTCTTGTCGTGGCAAAGACTCCTGATGCAAAAACCCACTTGGGCAAGCAGTTTTTCGACAAGACTACCAAGCGTGAGTATGTGGCTGTGGTNTGGGGAAGNCCTAATCCTGCCGATGGAAGAATCGAAGGCAACATAGGGAGGAGTCTCAAGGACCGCCTTCAAATGGCGGTGTTCCCCGAGGGGGATCAAGGCAAGCATGCCGTAACCCACTATTCCACCATAGAGCCGCTCGGCTATGTGACCGCCGTGAAATGTGTGCTTGAAACCGGTCGCACNCATCAGATAAGGGTCCACATGAAGCATATAGGACATCCGCTGTTCAATGATGCCCGTTACGGCGGGGATCAGATATTGCGCGGCAACACTTCGTCGAAATATAAACGGTTCGTTGAAAATTGTTTCGCACTGTGTCCCAGACAGGCGCTTCATGCCCGTACATTGGGATTTGTACACCCGGCGACGGGAGAGGAGATGTTTTTTTCAGCCCCGATTCCCGACGACATGGTTGCCTTGATGGAGAAATGGCGGAACTATTCAGGAACTGAGGACATATAAAATGATTATTTCCTGCGACTAAATGAGAAGTTAAATTGTTATCATTATTACAAAATATATTTTGTCATGATAGAAGAACAACAACGAAAGTTTGAAGACATAGCACCTTACCCCGATAGCATTTTTCATGAAAAAATGAAGCATCTGATTGAAGAACCCGGTTTTGAGCATGCAATTAAATGGGTATTGCCCGAAATCGACTATCATGAATTTTGCAAAGAGTTGCTTCAGGTGAAGGATAAGGATACCTTCCAGCGCAAAATAATGGCGCCTTTCCTTGAAATGCTCGCAGCNAAGACCACCTCGGGGGTGTCGATCGACGGGCTCGACCGTATTGACCCAAATAAGGCTTACACCTTTATCACGAATCATCGTGACATTGTTCTTGACACATCGTTTCTGAATCTGTGTTTTCTAAGGGTTGATTATCCCACCACGCAGGTGGCTATTGGCAATAACCTGCTCATTTACGAATGGATCAACGATCTTGTACGATTGAACAAGAGCTTTATCGTGAAGCGTGATTTGCCAAGAGTGAAAGCGCTTGAGGCTGCTAAAGAATTGTCGGAATATATACATTTTACTGTCGGTACCGAAAATCAGTCGGTATGGATTGCCGAGCGGCAGGGACGAAGCAAAGATTCGAGCGACATGGCTCAGGACAGCCTTGTGAAAATGCTTGCGCTCGGGGGCAATGGCGGTTTCCGGGAAAATCTTGCGGAAATCAATCTTTTGCCTGTTTCAATCTCTTATGAATATGACCCCAACGATTATCTGAAGGCGCGCGAATTCCTGTTGAGACGTAACGACCCCGAATTTAAGAAAACTCAGCGTGACGACCTCTTCGCAATGGAGACCGGCTTGCTTCGCCCTAAAGGAAGGGTTCATTTCACAGTGGGGTGTCAGCTTTCTGACTCGATTCTCGCTCTTGACCCTGAAATGGATAAGAGCGCGTTGGCGCGTGAAGTGTGCAGCATCATTGATTGCCAGATTCATTCCGGGTATAAAATTTTCCCTATTAATTACGTGGCTTATGATCAGCTGCTGAAGACCGATGAGTTTGCTTCGAAATATACCGAGGAAGAAGCTCGCGAATTTGACCGTTATATTCAGGAACAGTTGACCAAGGTGGATGTTCCGGAGCTGACGGCTGAAGATCGAGATTATCTCTATCAGATGATGCTGACCATGTATGCCAATCCGCTTAGAAATAAATTGCAGGCTCGCGACCATTGTCACGACTACTGCAGTAGAATTATGGATAAATAAAACAATTCCGCAATGAGACTCCCTGTATTGGCTGTAATAGTTCTTATATTAATAGGTATATTTGTCGATTATTATATATGGCGGCAGATAGTTGACTCCTCGCGCCGACGATGGCGTGGGGTAGCCTATGCGTGGAGCTCGTTGCTGATGCTCATTTTCATTATAGTTGCGGTGAGTCTGCCGCGGCGTTCGGGTAGCGACGGGACGCTGGTGTGTGTCATGTGGATGCTATATGGTTATTTTACTGTATATGTCCCGAAATATATCTACTGTTTAATCAGTGTTATAGGCTATATTCCCCGGTTATGGCATTCACGGCGATGGACTTTTTTCAATCCCCTTGCCACGGTGGTTGCCGTTGTGGTGTTTGTGGCGATGTGGTGGGGTGCCGTAGTTAACCGCATAAGCTATCAGATAAAAGAGATTACAATAGAGTTTGCCGATTTACCTGATGGGTTTGACGGGTATAAAATTGCTCAATTTTCTGATTTCCATGTCGGCACCTACGGCAATGACACGGCATTTGTGAGCGAGGTGGTCGATGTGATAAATGGGCTTGGAGCTGATGCGATAGTGTTTACCGGCGACATTGTCAATCGCCGCACTGACGAACTTCTGCCGTTTGTTGAACCGTTAAGCCGCCTTCATGCTCCCGGAGGAGTTTACTCCATATTAGGAAATCACGACTATGGCGATTACTCCGAGTGGCAGTCTCCACAGGCGAAGGTCGACAATCTTGAATTGATGAAAAAAATGCAGAAAAATATGGGTTGGCGCCTTCTAAACAATGCCACTGATTATCTCTATTCCGCTGGGGATTCAATTGCGTTGATCGGTGTTGAAAATTGGGGCGAGCCGCCTTTCAAGGCTTATGGTGATCTCGACAAAGCTTATCCGTCGCAGTCCGATAGCCTGTTTAAGATTCTGCTCACTCACAACCCCATGCACTGGGTTGAAAAAATAGCTGATAACGATTCGATCAACATAGATTTGGCTCTTTCGGGNCACACTCATGCGATGCAGATGCAGTTTGGCGGATGGTCTCCGGCGAAATGGCGTTACCCAACGTGGGGCGGACTCTATTCCGATAAGACCGGCAGTCATAATCTGTATGTGAACATAGGACTTGGGACTGTCGCTATTCCCGCGCGAATAGGCGCCACTCCCGAGATAACGCTTATCACGCTGAAACATAAAAAATAGCTTTGCCTGACTATGGTAGCTGATTTTTCGAAAATTATAGCCGGGGAGTTGGGCGTATCCCCACAAAATGTTGCCAATACGGTAAAGTTGCTTGAGGACGGGGCGACTATCCCTTTCATAAGCCGTTACCGTAAAGAAGCGACCGGAGGTCTTGATGAAGTGAAAGTACACGACATCAAGTTGCGTTATGATGCTCTTGTCGCTCTCGAAAAACGGAAACTCACGGTGATTGCCACGATAGAGGAGCAGGGAAAGCTCACGCCTGAACTTAAAAAACGCATTGAATCCACATTCGACAGCGTTGAACTGGAGGATATATACCTGCCTTATCGCCCTAAAAGGCGCACAAGGGCGCAGATCGCTGTTGAACGCGGCTTGGAGCCGTTGGCAAAAATAGTGATGGCTCAGAACATTGCCGACCCTATGTCGGCGGCGGCTCGCTATGTGAAAGGCGAGATTGCCGACGAGGAGATGGCGTTGGCTGGTGCAGGCGATATAATAGCAGAGTGGATTAGCGAGAATGAGCGCGCGCGTTCTGCAGTGAGATCCTGTTTTCGTCGCACGGCTGTGGTTTCGTCTAAGGTTGTTGCCGGTAAAGAGTCAGATGCGGCGAAATATGAGAATTATTTTAATTTTAGTTCTCCGCTTCGTTCGATTTCTTCTCATCGGCTGCTTGCCGTCATGCGTGCCGCTTCCGAAGGTCTTCTAAAAATGTCGGTTTCAATCAATGATGATGAGATATTGGAAAAGCTTTCGGGGATGGTGATAAAACCTTCCGCTTCCGATAAAGTGGCTGGATTTCTCCGTGCGGTAGTTAAGGACGGTTATCGCCGTTTGATGCGCCAGTCTATTGAGACTGAAATGGTGGCTGCCGCTAAAGAAAAAGCCGATGACGCTGCGATAGCCACTTTTGTTGACAATCTCAGGCAGTTGCTGCTCGCGCCGCCGTTGGGGCATAAGCGCGTGCTCGCCGTAGATCCAGGATTTCGCACCGGGTGTAAGCTTGTGTGTCTTGATGAGCGCGGCGGATTGCTGCACACGGAGGTTATATATCCCAACGCTCCGCGCAATGATATCCGGGGGGCGGCGACCAAGGTGAGTCGTCTTGTCGAGTCTTATCGCATAGACGCTATTGCAGTCGGGAGCGGTACGGCAAGTCGGGAAACAGAGAAATTTCTTAGCTCGATACGCTATCCTAAGGAAGTGAAGATTTTTGTCGTCAATGAGAATGGCGCGTCTGTCTATTCGGCGTCTAAAATTGCGCGGGATGAATTTCCTGACTATGACGTAACTGTGCGCGGGGCTGTTTCAATCGGCCGCCGTCTCATAGATCCGCTTGCCGAGCTGGTGAAAATCGACCCGAAATCGATTGGTGTCGGTCAGTATCAGCACGATGTCGATCAGGCGAAGCTGAAAGAGGCGCTTGATTACACGGTGGAGAGCTGCGTAAATTCGGTGGGGGTCGATGTGAACACGGCATCAAAAGAGCTTTTGTCCTATGTTTCGGGAATCGGTCCCGCTTTGGCTGCCAATATTGTCAATTATCGTGCTGAACATGGTAATTTCAAAGATCGTCATGCGTTGCATTCCGTGCCGCGAATGGGCGAGAAGGCTTTTCAGCAATCTGCCGGTTTTCTGCGTGTGCCTGAGGGGGAGAATATCCTCGATAATACGGCGGTACACCCTGAGCGATATGATTTGCTTGCGGCGATTGCTGCCGACAATGGCTGTTCGGTTGCTGATTTCATCCGTGAGCCGTCTCGGTTTGCGGCGATAGATTTTACTCCTTATATTAATGAGTCGGTAGGACTGCCTACTTTCAATGATATTTTGAGCGAGCTTGAAAAACCGGGGCGCGATCCCCGCAAATCGGTGAAAATTCTTGAATTTGATGATAGTGTCCGATCGATTGATGACTTGAAAGAGGGAATGATTCTGAACGGTATAGTCAACAATGTCACCGCTTTTGGCTGTTTTGTCGATATTGGGCTTCATGAACATGGTCTTGTCCACATCTCTCAGCTTGCCGATAAGTATGTGTCTAATCCGTCGGATGTTGTCCGCCTCAATCAGCATGTCAAGGTTCGTGTGATAGGCGTCGACCATGCGCGTAAACGCATTTCTTTGTCGATGAAAGGAGTGGAGCAATGAATAAGGTTGTGATAAGTCTTGGCTGTAATTCCGTTGATCGCCACGATCAGATGGCGGCGGCGATCGATGCGGTTTCTTCGACGTTGACCACCCTGCGCCGGTCCTCGGTTTATGAAACTATGCCATGGGGAGGCGGCGAGAAGCTATATATTAATTGTGTGCTTTTCTGCGAAACTTCAATGGAGCTTGAAGAGGTCTGTGCTTTTTCCAAGGATTGGGAGTGTCGCAGCGGGCGTGATGAGTTGGCGAAAAAGGCTGGCATTGTGCCCATCGACATTGATATCGTGATATGGAATGACTCCGTTTTGCGGGAAAAAGAATTGGAACGAGACTATTTTTTGAACGGTTATCGAGAAATTTTTCCGTGATTTTAAACTAATCAATTGGTACATCCTCGCTTCTTTATATTGATTGTGGAGGTTGGATTGGAGTGCCGATAATGTAGGTGGTTTCGTCTGAGTTTTGCGATTAAAATGTAAACAGAAGTTAAAAATTACTCCAACAAATCGATGAAATATGTTGTAAAACATAGTTTTGCGTCAAAACGTCTATTTCGGTCATTGAAAAAATCGGCGATAAAATTTGGAGAATAAATAGAAAGCGCCTACCTTTGCACTCGCTTTTGGGAAGCAAACCCCGATTAGGGTCAGCGGAGGCTGATTCGGGGCGGGCGGAAGTCNGGAAAAGTTAAAATACTGTTAAAGATTTTGCAGATTGAAAATTTTGACTTAACTTTGCAAAACATTTCGGCGGTCAAAAATGTTGACGCCGCCGGAAGGGTCCCGGAAGGGGATCGAGAACATTGAAATGATTAAATGGACAAAAGTAGTACAAGAGCATTGAAAAATGCCTCAAGTCAATCCAAAGCCAAATAAAGCGAGGAGCCGAGCGGGATTCGTAATACAGACGAAAAGACAAATTCAAAGATACAAACAGCGGAGAGTTTGATCCTGGCTCAGGATGAACGCTAGCGACAGGCTTAACACATGCAAGTCGAGGGGCATCGGGGGAGAGA
>WFMA01000041.1 GCA_009177195.1 Bacteroidales bacterium
GTAAAACCGATTCAATTGTCAAACTTTTTTGTTAAGTTTGTAATTGATAAATTGCCTTAGGAGGCATTCAACGGAACACTCAACTGCAATCCAAATGGAAGAAGTCAAAAAACTCACTCCCGAAGAGGAAGATAGAATCATAGAAGCTGAATTTAAAGACGTGCTCGACGGCTATCTTGCCAGCAACCACCGCAAGAAAGTCGAGATAATAGAACGCGCCTATCGATTTGCAAAAGAGGCGCATAAAGGAATACGCCGCCGTTCGGGAGAACCCTATATCCTCCACCCCATCGCAGTGGCAAAGATAGCAAGCCAAGAGATTGGGCTCGGCTCGACCTCAATCTGTGCCGCCCTGATTCACGACGTGGTCGAGGACACCGAATATACCGTCGAGGACATCGAGCAGCATTTCGGAAAAAAAATAGCTCAACTCGTAGCCGGGCTTACAAAGATTTCAGGCGGAATCTTCGGCGACAAGGCTTCAGCGCAGGCTGAAAATTTCCGCAAACTGCTTCTCACGATGAGCGAAGACATCCGGGTTGTGCTTATAAAAATGGCTGACCGCCTCCACAATATGCGCACACTCGGTTCCATGGCTCCCAACAAGCAGTATAAAATAGCCGGCGAGACCCTCTATATCTACGCGCCGCTCGCCCATCGCCTGGGGCTTTTCGCCATCAAGACCGAGCTCGAAGACCTAAGCTTCAAATATGAGCACCCTGCCGCCTACGCACGCATTCAGGAACAGATAAAAGCCACGGAACTCCACCGCGCGTCGGTCTACAACGACTTCTCCCAGCCCATATATGAAAAATTGAATGAACTTGGAATAAAGTTTGACGCAAAGGCTCGCCTGAAATCAATTTATTCAATATGGCGCAAAATGCAGACCAAAAATATTCCGTTTGAAGAGGTCTACGATTTATATGCCATGCGCATCATCTTCGATTGCGACGACATTTCGAAAGAGAAAGCGATATGCTGGCAAATCTACTCAGCGATCACCGACCTCTACCGCCTTCATCCCGAACGCACTCGCGACTGGATAAGCGTTCCGAAAGCCAATGGTTACCAAGCGCTCCACTTGACAGTGATGGGACCCGACGGAAACTGGATCGAGGTCCAGATACGTTCGCGCCGAATGGACGAAATCGCCGAACTCGGATTTGCCGCCCACTGGAAATATAAAATCGGAGAAGGCGACGAAGAGAGCGAGCTCAACGCTTGGCTATCAACGATTAAGGATATCCTTGACAATCCAGAGCCTAATGCGATCGATTTCCTTGACACGCTGAAACTGAATCTGTTTGCATCGGAAATTGTTGTTTTCACTCCTAAAGGCGAACTTCTCACCCTCCCCAACAACTCTTCAGTGCTCGACGTAGCTTTCGAATTGCACTCGCAGATAGGAGTACACTGCATCGCCGGAAAAGTGAACCACAAGCTTGTTCCGCTGAGCCATAAGCTCAATTCGGGCGACCAGGTCGAGGTACTCACATCCCAATCACAGACCCCAAAACCTGAATGGATCAACTTCCTCGCCACCGCAAAGGGCAAGACACGACTCAGGGCAGCGTTGCGCAAAGAGCTTCAGCCTGTCATCGAGGAGGGCAAGAAAATCTATGAAGCTTTCCTCGCCGAAAACTCCATTATCGAGACCAACGAGGTTGTCACCAAAATTCTCGGAGCGCTCCATGTCCAGAACAAAGATCAGCTGTTCACCCTTCTTGGCAAGAAAGAGGGAACGCTTCCCGCCTACCTGACAAAAACTCTCAAACCAAACAACCCGTCACTATTCTCAAAAATTCTGCGACCGCTGACCGGAAGAAAATCCTCCGACAAAAATCAGAAGCAGNCCATAAATATGAAANAGACCTNCATCCTCAAGTCGGATGCGCAGGGATCAAATTTCAAACTCTCGGATTGCTGCCAGCCTATTCCGGGCGACGACGTGATGGGATGGGTGAACGACGACGGAGAAGTGGAGCTTCATTCTCTTTCATGCCCTCGCGCCCAAGTTCTTAAAGCAAGTTTCGGCAAGCGGATACTCAACACCGAGTGGGCTCCACAGGCAGGAATGTTCCATGCCAACGTGAGAATCGAAGGTATCGACCGCTTCGGCATACTTCAGGAAATCATTCAGATGATTTCAACACATCTCGCCATAAACATAAGGAAACTGGACATCGAGGCTGATAACGAAGTCTTCCACTGTGATCTCGGAGTGCTCGTGAACGATGCCAAGGTAGTTTCGGATCTATGTTCAAAACTCCGCACCATCAAGGGTGTGCAGCGAGCCAACCGCATAAACTAAACCGTCATGAGCAATTTGTTTTCAAAAGACAATATAATAAGGGCGCTGCTGTTCATCGGAGCCGCCCTGATCATCGTGTGGCTGCTGCCGCGCAAGCATGGCAACGCCTATCACTACGAAATGGGGAAACCGTGGTCCTATTCCCTGCTGACCGCGCCCACCGACATGCCCATATACCTCGATACAATACGCGCGCAGCATCGCCGCGACAGTATCACAAGAAATTTCGTCCCGGTCTATGTGAGAAATGTCACTGCCGAAAAGTCGACCGTGTCAGCCTATGCGGCGCGACTAAACGCCACGCAAGGACTGGAGCTTTCTCCAATCGAGCGCAACCAACTGATCAACGCGCTGAGGGAGATTCTTGAAAACGGAATTGTGGACCAGAACACCTATCAGGATGTAAGAGCCGGAAAACTCACTGAAGTTAGATTCATCCATGACAACACAGCGATTTCAATCCCCACACGCAATTTCATGTCGGCTCGCNTAGCCTATTCAACCCTCGACAGCCTCTTTGGCGAGAATCGTTTCCGAAAAGCCATCGAAATGACAGCGATGTCCAAATTCCTGACTCCGACGATTTCCCTCGATACAGCCGCCACTCAGAAACTATTTGAGGAAGCGATGCAAAAGGCGATGGCTCCAGTGGGAGTCATACAGCAGGGCGAACGAATCATCGACAAGGGCGATATCGTGACCCCAGAGCTCTACACGCTCCTCAAAACCTACGACCGCATTTCAAAAACGAAATCCGACCATCAGGTCGACCGGCACCACTACCCTATTTTCGGTCAGCTGCTCTATGTCACCATTCTCTTAGGCTGCCTGTACATGTTTCTCGCCCTGTTCAGATGGAGAACATTCGGCAACATCCGTTCAATGATTTTCATAATGGCGATGATAACTGCATTTGTCCTGTTTGCCTACGGAATGTCGGAATCCTTCCGCAACGGGCTTTACATGGTCCCCTTTACGGTTGTCGCCATCATGATGGTCGTATTTTTCGACAGCCGCACGGCATATTTCGTCTATCTCATCCTCGTGTTGCTGTGCGCCATCATTTCGAGCACGCCGATGGAATTCCTGTTCCTTCAGGTAGTGGCGGGAATAGTAGCCATCGGCTCGCTGAAAGAGCTCAACAAGCGCAGCCAATTGGTGAGAGCGGCGCTCTTCATCTTCATCGCCTATAGTCTCGCCTACATAGCCATTGAAATAATGCAGACGGGAACCCTCGACAAGCTCAACCCGCGCATGCTGGGATATCTCGGCATAAATGCCGTGCTCATCTCGTTTGCCTACGTGCTCGTGTTTGTCATTGAAAAGCTCTTCGGCTTCACATCATCGGTTACCCTCGTTGAATTGTCGGATGTGAACAACCCCATCTTGAGAGAGCTTTCAGAAAACTGCCCCGGCACATTCCAGCATTCGGTCCAGGTGAGCAGTCTCGCATCGGAAGCCGCTCACCGCATCGGCGCCAATGTTCAGCTCGTAAGAACGGGAGCGCTTTATCATGATATCGGCAAAATCAACAATCCGGCATTTTTCACCGAAAACCAGCATGGGGTCAATCCTCATGACGCGCTCAACGCCGTCCAGAGCGCGAGAATAGTCATCAATCACGTGAACGACGGAGTGCGTCGCGCAGACAAAGCCAAGCTTCCTTCAATAATAAAGGACTTCATCAAGCAGCACCACGGCGAGGGAAAGGCAAAATATTTCTTCAACACCTACAGCAACCAGCATCCCGACGAAATCGTCGATGCCGCACCTTTCTCATATCCGGGGCCCAATCCGCAAACGCGTGAAACCTCCCTGNTGATGATGGCTGACGCTGTCGAAGCTGCGTCGCGGTCGCTGAAAGAGCACACCCCTGAAGCCATTTCCGAGTTGGTGAACCGCCTTATCGATTCGCAGATTGCCGACGGGCTTCACAATGAGTCGCCCATATCTTTCCGTGACGTGAGAATTATAAAAGAAGCGTTCATCGAAAGATTGCGCACCATGTATCATGCCCGCATCAGTTATCCCGAGTTAAAAAACGCTGAAAGCGACGAAACGAAATAAGAATCGCCGTCAATTCTGCGTTAGAATATATGTAACCCCATTTAACCCGACTGAACAATGAAACACATATTCACAGCCATAATGATGGCACTGATCCTGTCATTCTCGCTTAACGCAGCTTCGCCTAAAAACGAAAAAAAGCAGTCATGGGAGAAGCCCGACATGGAGGCTATACGCAAGGAGGTCAACAATCCGTCATCAAAATACTATTATCCCAAGTTGATGAAGATGTTTGTCCACAACGACACCGCCATGAACCTCCAGCAGTTCCGCCATCTTTATCTCGNACAAGTGTNTCAGGAAGACTACAACCCCTATCGTCGCAGCGAATATTCGTCGATGGTGGAAGATCTATATTTCCGAGGCAAACACACGGCAGCGGAATGTGACACAATCATAAAATATGCGGAACTGTCATTAAAAGATGACCCCTTTGATTTGAGGCAGATGACATTCCTCATCTATGCCTACCGGGAGAAACACAAAAATCATCTCGCTTCAATATGGCAATACAAGCTCAATCACCTTCTTGAGGCGATAATCTCCACCGGTACAGGACTCACCACCGAAAATGCCTGGATTGTCACCAATCCCCAGCATGAGTATAATCTGATAAACTTCCACGACTATATCGCCGAGTCCCATGAGGACGCTCCGCCCCACTATGACTACATCAGCATAAAGCCAAAGAACGACAAGAGCCCTAAAGGTTTTTACTTTGACGTGTTCTATGTGCTGAGCGAATATAACCGCAAGTTCCCCGAAGAGCCTGAGGCTGTTGAAGCCGACTCGGAATCAACTGAAGAGAACGGCGACGAGGCTCAGCAGCAGGAAAGCGCGGAGCCACAGAACTAATCCGGAAAGTGGAGTTTGGGCTTATTCCTCGATAGAATAATTCAGGAAGTCGACAAATGGCTTCATTTTATGGAAGATATCGGCGGCTTTCTCAGACCATGAAGGGTCGTAGAAAAACTCTTCGTCAAGATACACAGCCTTTCCATAGTCTTTCATTCTGAGATATTCGATATTGGGATGGTCTTTCGCCCATCCTTGGGGAGCTGTTTTCAAACGATCGCCACACCACACGGCTCCATCAACTGCCGACACCTCTTCAAATTCCTCTATATTGTCCACAATGGCATGACGAAGTTTCTTCAACATAGCCGTGTCAGGATGCCATATTCCGGAATACAACCCGGTTTCACCTGGACGAATGTCGAGCTGAAGATAGTAACAAGCTCGTTCGGCATGCCGTCCATATACACTGACCAACGCTGAGAAATAGACCTTGAACGGAGTCTTGTCAGGTGAAAAGAGCGTATCGCGATAAATGCGGTAAGCAGCCTGTGAAGCCGACATCCTTCCCAATCCCGGGTCCCACTGAGCCATGCAATCAATCATGCGCTGAAGGTCGGCGAGCCACAGCGACCGTAGCTCGTCATATTCAGCCTTATGTTCTTTAAACCACTCGCGATTATTATTTTCCGAAAGTTTGCGAAGAAATGCAAACAGTCGCGGCATATAATATCCCTTTTTCATTTTATTTCAATCCATTCCGCATCACTGACTTGTTCTTCCGTTTCATAACGGACCTCCTCGCCCGATGCCGAGGCGCGGAAAGTCGTTCTTTCCTCTATAATCTCCTCAAATTCCACATACTCGCCCTCGCTGCGGTCAAATATCTTCTTCCTGCGCGGTTTTACATCCGATGCCGACGATTGCGAGCCATTGCGGTGAAACCGGTCACCGCTAAAGAATCCTCCGGAGTCAGCAGGTCTACGGAAAAAACGAAAAATCCCACCGAAAAGTTTGCTCAACAAAGCTATCGGAAAAACTACGAATATGAGTATAATGAGAAATAAGAAAAAAGCCATGTGTATTGATATAGTAAAAAGATAAACTGACAATCCCCACTCTAAGCTTCGCGTTTTTCAGGAAGCATGGAAAGAAGGATATAGAAAATAATACTTAGCGAAAAACCCGCCACACCAAAAATCGCTACAAAAATAACCGCACCCAGCAGCACTGTGTAGCGGCGAAGATTCTCTTTGAATCCAAAGTTTTTGAACTTAAGCGAAAACATTTTGAAGCGGGTAAACACCATCAACGAGGATATTATAAGAATAGCCGCTATCATCACGATGTCGCCCGGATAACCGTAGGTGGAGATAAAAGAGCAAGCGCCGATCCAAAAAATGGCATTTGCCGGAATGGGCATACCGAGAAAATAGGTGGTCTGGCGGTCATCGATATTGAATTTCGCAAGGCGGATCTCTCCGAAAACCGGAATGAGCAGAGCGAACAATCCGGGAAACCAACTCCCCGTCGACACACACATCACATTGAAAACCAACAACCCCGGCGCCACTCCGAAACTCACGAGATCGCTCAACGAGTCGAGCTGCTTGCCGAGATTGGAATAAGCATGAAGCAGGCGTGCGAGCGCCCCGTCGAGGAAATCACACAGAGCGGCGATGCCGATGAGCACAAACGCCCATTGAAAACATGTCAACGCGCCGACCTTCATATAACCGCCGAAAGAGGAGATGATAGCGCCGCATCCACATACGAGACTAAGGCAGGTTATCGTATTTGGGATATTNGATATTANTTTNTTCAGCATGATATCTACTATTTTANACGGGCAACCTCANTGANGCCGCCNGTAGTCCTGTCGCCCAGTTTCACATAAATCTCGGTTCCCAACGGAAGGTACAGATCCACGCGCGAGCCAAACTTGATGAATCCCATGTGATCATGAATGGAAGCCTCGTCGCCGGGACATGCGTAGGTCACAATTCTGCGGGCGATCGCTCCGGCAATCTGCCTCATCAATACGAGTTGACCGTTTTTAGCCTTTATCACCACCGTGGNGCGTTCGTTCTCGGTGCTCGCTTTCNGCAGGTAAGCCGATAGGANNCGTCCGCTATGATGCTTCACGTAGACCACCTCGCCGTCTACCGGAAACCAGTTGGCATGGACATTGACCACCGACATGAATATAGACAACTGGATGCAGCGGCAATGCAGATATTCGTCCTCGAAAGTCTCCTCCAGCGCCACCACTTTGCCATCAGCCGACGCAACCACNACATTCTCAGAGNTGCCTCTAAAATTTCGCCGTGGTGAACGGAAGAAGTTCAGGACAAGCAGATAGATGATAAGCGACAATGACGAAAACAGGATGGGAATCCATTCAGGGCGTATGAAGAGCCATGCCGGAATGTTGATAACCAGCAATATACCAAACAGCAGAAACAATATGTTCAGTCCTTCTTGGTGAATCTTGACCCTCATCGTTTTCAAATAATGACGCAAAGGTAAGGTTTCTATCGTAATTTAACAAATAATATATGTGGAAATATTGCCCTTTCGAGCCACAATAGAGATTTATCAATTTAACACAATATTATTTCGACTCATTCACGTTGCATTCAATATTTTTTATTACTTTTGTGAATAATTTTTAAAAATTCGAGTGATTTTCATTTTAGTTATTGCATAATCCAATTTAATATTTCTAACCAATCTAACCAAGTCATTATTATGATGAAGAGACTCCTTCTCTTAGCCGGTTCCATCTGGCTTATGTGCATTGCCGCAGTGGCAGCACCGGGAGACATTAAGTGTAGTGGCACGGTCGTTGACGACCAGGGTGAGCCGGTTGTCGGCGCCACCGTCTCAGTGCCCGGCACATCGATTGCAACAGCTACCGATATTGACGGTCGATTCTCGCTGAATGTCCCTGCAAAAAAACAAATCCGAGTAAACTACATCGGATTCCGCCCTGTCACTCTGGAGGCGAAAACTTCAATGGGCGACATCCAATTGGAGACTGAATCTCAGATGCTCAAGGACGTAGTGGTAGAGCAGTCAATCGCCAAAACACGCCTTACTCCTGTTGCCGTTTCTACTGTCGGAGCTCAGACAATCGATTTGAAGATCGGAAACCAGGAACTTCCCGAAGTATTGAAAACCACTCCCGGAGTGTGGGTCACTCGTGATGGAGGCGGCTTCGGCGACTCTAAGATAAACATGCGCGGATTCCAGTCAAAGAATACTGCGGTCATGGTCAACGGTATTCCTGTCAACGACATGGAATGGGGTGGCGTTTACAACAGTAACTGGGCAGGTCTCGGCGACATCATCGCCAACATCCAGACTCAGCGCGGTCTTGGCGCCACAATCGTTTCAACCCCCTCAATCGGAGGTACCATCAACTACACCACCCGCACTATCGACGTTGAGAAGGGTGGACGCGTTTGGTATGGAATGGGTAATGACGGTTATAACCAGTATGGTGTAAAACTATCTACCGGATTGATGAAGAACGGCTGGGCGTTCACCTTCCTTGGCTCCCACAAGTGGGGCGACGGATATGTCCAGGGCACTCAGTTCGACGACTACAACTATTTCTTTAATATCTCGAAACGCCTCAACGAGCAGCACCAGCTCTCATTGACAGCTACCGGATCTCCCCAGACCCACGACCAGCGTTCATCACAGAACGGTCTTACCATCATGGGTTATCAGACCTACGGAAAACGCTTCATGAACGGCAAAAGCATGTACCTGTATAACCCGACTTTCGGTTATGACAACCAGGGCAGAATGCGTAACTCAAGCCGCAACTATTACCACAAGCCCCACATCTCGTTGAACCACATCTGGAAAATAGACGAAAGCTCATCTCTGTCATCAGCCATCTACGCTTCAATCGGTAGCGGCGGCGGCTACAGCGGTCAGGGTAACGGACTTGACGGATACACCTATAGCAAGTGGTATGGAGCGAGCAACGGAGTGCTGAACATGGAATTCCGCGCCGCCGACGGAACATTCGACTACGGAGCCATCCAGGACCTCAACGCAGCTTCAACCGTTGGTTCTTACCTCGTAATGTCAAAGTCAATCAACAGCCACCAGTGGTATGGACTCGTTTCTTCTTATAAAAAGGAGATTGAACAGCTCAACGGCAACCGCCTCAACATCACTGCCGGTCTTGACCTTCGCTACTACATGGGCAAGCACACCAATGAAATCAGCGACCTCTATGACGGCGAGTATTTCATGGACTACTCATCACGTAAAAGCGTGAAGCCTGAACTCAACGCAGCAGCTGCCGACCCCAACTGGCAGTATGAGAAACTTGGAATCGGCGACATCGTTTATCGCAACTACCGCGGATATATCGTTCAGGAAGGCGTTTACGCACAGGGCGAATACACCATGCTTGAAAACCGACTCAATGTAGTGCTTTCAGGCGCGATCAACAACAACACCTACTGGCGTAAAGACTTCTTCTATTATGACAAGGCTCACGCCAAATCAGCCACTACCAACTTCATCGGTGGAACTATCAAGGGCGGAGCCAACTATAACATCGATGAGCACAACAACGTGTTTGTGAACCTCGGTTACATCAGCCGCGCCCCCTACTTCTCAGGCGGTGTGTTCCTGCAGGCTACTACCTCCAACGCTATCAACAAGAAGGCGGTTAATGAAAAGGTAATGTCCTACGAGCTTGGTTACGGCTACAAGTCACGCTCATTCTCTTTGCTTGCCAACGCTTACTACACCCGCTGGATGGACCGCACCACTACCCGCGGTGACGAATTCTCCGACGGTTCAGGTCGCTATTACATCAACCTCCAGGGTGTCGACGCCCGCCACGCAGGTATCGAAGTGAACTTCAACTGGGTTCCCACCCGCTGGTTGAACATAGAAGGTATGGTGTCATGGGGCGACTGGGTATGGGACAGCAACGCTTCAGGTTACTTCTACAACGGACAGGGACAACCGCTTAAGAACCTCAACGGCGCGCTCGCATCAGGCATCGGAGCTGAGGACCACGCTTTCGCGACAGTCAATCAGAAGGGCGTAAAAGTGGGCGGCTCGGCACAGACCACCGGTTCACTCTCGGCAACCTTCATTCCGTTCAAGGGCTTCCGCATCGGTGCCGACTGGCTCGTGAGCGCCCGCAACTACAGTGACTTTGAAGTCAAAGCCACCCAGCTCGGAGCAAATTCAGTCATCAACGTGGCTGATCCCTGGAGAATTCCATGGGGACAGCAGACGGACCTCCACGCAAGCTACCGTTTCAACATCGCCGGCGTGAAAGCAACCATCTATGGCAACATAAACAACCTGTTCAATTACAATTACATAGTTGACGCTTACACTGACAACACTACCCGCGGAACATGGGAAAACGCTTACCGCGTGTTCTACTCGTTCGGTCGCACCTACTCAGTACGTATGCAAATCAACTTCTAATCAATAAATCGCGATACAAATTATGAAATACAATATTTTCAAAGGTCTGCTCGCGTGTGGTGCAATAGCTACTTTGGCAAGTTGCTCGGAAAACTCATGGAACAATGAGAACCTCGACGATTTCAAGGCTCCCGATGTTTACACCAAAGTTGAAACTGTCGACTACACCCTCACCGCCGCCGATTTTAAAGCCATCGGAGGGCTAAGCACCGCAATTGCTCAGGCGGAGGCCGACGGCTTCTCAAAGAGCCAGCTTGAAAACTGGGCAAAACTCGGTTATTTCACACCCGATTTCCCTGCAAACAAGTATCTTCCGATATTCTTCAACTCCTCATCGTTCCCCTACTTTGCGGCTAACGACGGCTCGACCGTGACCGCAACCTATCAGGAACAGACGGCAGGAAACGCAGTCATCGACGCTATTTACAACGCAAAGGTTGAAACCCTCACCACTCAGGACTATATCCAGGCATGGGGTTCTCAGAACACATTCACTGATGCGTTCACTCCTTCGACCACCGCAGCCGCTAAACTTCCGGCAATTCTTGCGACAATGTTGCCCGACGCTGAAGCCGGCGAATACGCGCTTGTAAA
The DNA here is from genome assembly GCA_009177195.1 of Bacteroidales bacterium. Taxonomy (GTDB): domain Bacteria; phylum Bacteroidota; class Bacteroidia; order Bacteroidales; family Muribaculaceae; genus Muribaculum. Next base: position 11,249 of record WFMA01000041.1, read on the forward strand.
CTTCAATCAGGCTGATACCGACCCCACTTTTGAATCGGTTGTCANNACCGATATCAAAAATGNGGCAGTTGGCACAAGTTGCACTCTCTACGGAACAGTAACCGCCATCTGCGCTCAGGGATATATCTTGACCGATGCGACAGGCAGCCTGCTCGTTTATTATGGCTCAAGCTTCAAGCCTGAAGACTATAAGATCGGAATGCAGATCCAGATCAGCGGAAAGGGTTCTCAATATAACGGAGGTCTTCAGCTCACTCCCGAAACCGGTAAAGAGAATATCGTGGCAAGCGAGCCCTACACTTATCCAACCCCCGTCGCAATGGACGGAGCCAAGATGGATCAGCTCCGCGACGCAATTCTTGCCAACTACGACCAGTCGACAAAGAAATATACCGCCGGAACAATGTCCGCTTATGTGGAATTTAATGCCACTGTTACCTCCACCGGAAACTACGTGAACTTTACCGTTGCCGGAGGAAGCACCACAGGAAGCGCATATCAGCCCACCGACAAGGTGAAAGCGCTATTTGTGAAAGGCGAAACTATCGCAGTAAAGGGCTATGTATTGTCAGTCAACGTAAATAGCTCGACCGGCGCTCCTACCTATGTAAACTTCGTCGTTACCGAGGCAAACGGCACCGCAGTAGCGGAAATGGCACCCAGCAACCCCTACACTCCGGCTCCCGCCCCCATCGACTCTTACGCAGCCAACGCCCTCTACATGTTCAACGGAACGGCATGGGCTAAAGCAACCACAGTCGACGTGGTAGTAAGCCCCGCTCAGTTGGAAGCAATGGGTATCACTCAGGGCTACATCTCAAACGCTAATGCGGCTGAGAACTTCCCCGTATTGCTGAAACAGCTCTACCCCTACGCAAAGGATGGCGATTCAAAACTCGTAGCTTACCAGTCGGGAAAGACCTACGCTAATTGCATTCAGTTCGTTTACGACGGCAGCACATGGACGAAATTCAACAATCTCGAAACCAAGACAGGACAGTATGCCCGTGTGAACGGCGGCTGGATCTTCGATCCCAATGTTACGCTTGTAATTCCCAACGTGCGTCAGTCAGAACCGGGTCTCTCATTCTATCAGATTGCGGTAGACTGGGTAAAGGAAAATAAAGGAACAGAGTACATTGACCGCGGCAACGCTGAGTTCTACTCAGGATGTTCAGCTTACTACTGCAACGTGAACCACGATTACACTCAGGCTGAAAAGTATGCTTCAAGCGCATACACCGATTTCAATCCCGAAGTGCTAATCCCCTTGATGCGTCAACGCTTCCTTTATGAAGTAATCCCGGCAACATTGAAGGGATATTATCCCAATGCCAACCTCATCGACGGCTACAACAGCCCCATTATCTATGAGATCGACTATGTGACCTACTATGGCAGCACTACATTCGAAGGCAACACCGGCAATGTGAACGACACTGTCAAGTATGAGGTTACAGGTCCCGGCGAGTTCAAGCTCGTTTACTCGACTTGGCTTGGCGGAGAAGTGACAGCTGAATAATATTTCATTCACTCCATAAATTGAAGTGGCGCTCTTGACCGGAGCGCCACTTTTTTATTGTATCAATACATGGCTGCGCAGGACAATCGTTTTTGATCCCTATAGAAACCGCCTAAGTATTGCGATATGGGCATGAAGTGCTATGAGCCCATCGTTTTGGATGGATCAATAGCTTGGAAACCTATAATTAATTGGATACCCATAATTAAAGGGAGGATGTTTTGCGACACCCTCCCCTCAATTATTCAATATGATTTACAGAATCATTTTTCGTCCTTCAACCAGCGGTCAAGCCAGCGGAAGAATACGCGCTGCCACAGCACTGCATTCTGAGGCTGGAGAATCCAATGGTTTTCATCGGGGAACACAAGCATTTCGGCAGGAATGCCGCGAAGTTTGGCGGCGTTGAACGCCATCATGCCCTGCGAGGCGAGAATGCGGTAGTCGAGCTCTCCGTGAGTGATGAGAATGGGAGTATCCCATTTATCGACGAAACGATGGGGAGAATTGGCAAACGAGCGCTGAGCCACTGCATTGCTCTTATCCCAGAACGGACCGCCAAGGTCCCAGTTGGCAAACCACATTTCCTCAGTTTCGAGATACTGGGACTCAGTGTTGAAAATTCCTGCATGAGCAATAAGGCATGCGAAACGCTTGTCATGGTTTCCGGCAAGCCAGTAAACCGAGAATCCGCCATAGCTTGCGCCGACAGCGCCGATATGAGCCGCATCAACGTAGGGGCGCGCTTTCATATAGTCAACCGCGCTGAGATAGTCTTTCATGTTCTGACCGCCGTAGTCGCCTGAAATCTGTTCGTTCCATTCAGTGCCGAAACCGGGGAGCCCGCGGCGATTGGGAGCGATCACGATATAGCCCTGCGAAGCCATGAGCATAAGATTCCAGCGGTNGCNCCAGAACTGGCTGACAGCCTGCTGAGGTCCGCCCTGGCAATAAAGAATGGCTGGATACTGCTTAGTCTCGTCAAAGTTGGGGGGAAGGACCACCCATGTTGTCATAAGTTTTCCATCGGTCGTGGGCACCATCTCTTTCACCACGGTGGGAAGTGTCACCTGCTCCATTATATCCTTGTTGACATCGGTGAGCTGAGCCACCTCGCCATTCTTCACCGAGTAAATGTCATTAGCGGCAATCAGTGAATGGCGCATAGTGATGAGAGTCGTCGGGTCGACCGGAGCCAGAGCGGCATAATCGCAAACGCCCTCGGCAACGGTGTCGATGCGGCAGGTCGCAACCTCTATATTAAATATAGGTGTAACGCCCATATAGGGAGCCAGGAAATATAGCGACTTTGAGTCGGTGTTCCATGCGATAGCGTCGGCTGTGAAATCCCAATTGGCGGTAAGATCAGTCTTCTCACCTGAAGCGCGGTTCATGATAAAAATGCGATTCTTGTCGCTTTCATATCCATCACGTTCCATACTGAGCCATGCGATGTAATTACCGTCGGGCGAGAAAGCGGGAGCAGTGTCATAGCCCATCATCCCCTCGGTGATGTTGGAGGTGGATTTTGACTCTACATCATATAAATAAAGGTCGGAGTTGGTCGACACGGCATATTCCATACCGGTCTTCTTGCGACTCACGTAGACGAGCTGCTTGCTGTCGGGCGACCAAGCGAACGACTCGACTCCGCCAAAAGGCTTCATCGGCGACTCGTAGGGCTCGCCATCCATTATATCCACCACATTAGCCACTGTCGAGCCGTCGAAGTCGGCGAGGAAAGGATGGGGAACTTCGGTAACCCACTCATCCCAGTGCTTATACATCAAGTCATCAATGATGCGTCCTGAAGCCTTGGGCAGATCGGGATAAACGTCCTGAGCCGTGCGCGCATACTTCACGTTTGACACAATAAGCACCTTCTTCTCATCAGGAGAGAACTTGAATCCGAACACACCCGATTCAACGCTGCTCACGCACTTGCGGTTGGAACCGTCGGCATCCATGATCCAAATTTGATTCTTCTCGCCGTCGGGATACATGAAGGCGATTTTCTTGCCGCCGTCGATCCACACGGCGTTGTTCTCCGATTTCGGAGTGCGGGTGATGCGCACAGGATCGGTTCCGTCCACGTTCATCACATAGAGGTCGCGGTTGCTTCGATTCTCTTCCACGCTCTCATAGGCAATTCCATAGAGGATTTTAGAGCCGTCGGGCGAAACCACCGGCTCGGTCACACGTCCGAGCGCCTCAAGGGCTTCTACTGAGAAGATGCCGTTCTCACACTTGACATCCGTCTTGTCGATCACAGTCTCCTCAGTCTGCTTCTGTGAGCATGAAGCAGCAGTGACAAGCAAAGCCGACATACATAACGGTTTTAGATAATGATTCATAAAAATTTGATATTTAATGGGATTAACGAATCTTGGTTTTGCACTGCAAAATTAAGAAATTATTCGCAATGTTTATTTCTTGTTGACGGATTGTAAATAATAAATGAGCCTATACAAGCGTTTTTAAGGGCGGAATAACTAAATTTGCACTATAAACCCAATTATAATGGACGAAAAACCTCAATCTTATACCCGCCGGCAGCCCAAGAAACCGGAACAAGCCTACGAGACAATCGGAAAGATCATGCCTCAGGACAAGGATGTGGAGGAAGCAGTGCTCGGAGCCCTCATGCTTGAAAAGGACGCCTACACCACCGTGTGCGACATTCTCAAGCCGGCAAGTTTCTATGAGCCCAAGCATCAACGCATATATGAGGCGATACAATCGCTTGGCGTCGCCCAGCAACCCATCGACATGCTCACCGTCGTAGAGCAGCTTCGCCGCAACAACACCCTCGAGGAGATAGGCGGACCGGTGGTGATATCCGAACTGACATCGAGAGTCGCCTCGGGAGCCAACGTGGAATTCCACGCTCGCATCGTGGCTCAGAAATATCTCGCCCGCGAGCTAATCTCGTTTGCCGCAGCCATCGAGGGGAAAGCATTCGACGAGAGCAACGACATCGACGACCTTCTTCAGGAAGCGGAGGGAAAACTATTTGAGATATCCCAAAGAAATGTAAAGAAGGAGGTGACCCAGATTGACCCCGTTATCGGTCAGGCTATCGAACAGATTCAAGTAGCCGCCAACCGTAAGTCGGGATTAAGCGGACTTGAGTCGGGATTCCACGAACTCGACAAGCTGACTTCTGGCTGGCAAAGCTCCGACCTTATTATCATTGCGGCGCGTCCCGCGATGGGTAAAACCGCTTTCGTGCTGTCGATGGCTAAAAACATGGCTGTGACCTATAACACACCTGTTGCCATCTTTTCCCTTGAAATGTCCAATCTTCAGCTTGTGAACCGCTTGATAAGCAACGTGTGCGAGCTGGAGAGCCAGAAAATCAAATCGGGACAGCTCACCGACATCGAGTGGGACCAACTGATGTCGCGCGTGAAGCACCTTTACAGCGCGCCGCTGTTCATCGACGACACCCCGTCGCTCTCCATTCTCGAACTGCGAACGAAGGCGCGCCGCCTCGTCAGGGAGCATCAGGTCAAATTCATCATCATCGACTACCTCCAGCTGATGAACGCCGCCGGCATGAAATTCGGCAGCCGCGAGCAGGAGGTGAGCATGATTTCACGCTCGCTCAAGCAGCTCGCCAAGGAGCTCAACATCCCCATCGTGGCGCTGTCACAGCTCAACCGTTCGGTGGAGTCGCGTCAAGGGAGCGACGGAAAGCGCCCCCAGCTGAGCGACCTCCGCGAATCGGGAGCCATCGAGCAGGATGCCGACATCGTTTGCTTCATTCACCGTCCCGAGTATTACACCCG
>WFMA01000026.1 GCA_009177195.1 Bacteroidales bacterium
GGTGATGACGCTGATTGCGGTTTGCGGGAAAATATCGAGAGCCCGACGCATGTGAGCAGGGCGTTGAGAAGCAGCAGCTCGAAACTCATCTCGTAGCTGAACGAACTGTGAAGCCATGATTTTATGAGCATGCACAGTAGCGGAGCGGCGATGCACACCACCGGCACCATGCGGTCCTGGACTTGGCGGCGTGAGAACATGCCGAATGTGAAGAGCCCCAGGATGGGACCGTAAGTGTAGGATGCGAGGGTGTAGACGGCGCTGATGGCGTCCTCCTCGCTTATCATGTAGAAGATGATGATGACTGAAGCCATTGTCAATGCCATGGCGGCATGAACGAGCTTTCGGGTAGAAGCGAGGCGAGTCTCATCTTTCGACGTTGCGTTGAGGATATCTACTGAAAATGAGGTGGTGAGCGAAACCATCGCCGATCCTGCGGCGGAATATGCCGCAGCTACCAGTCCGATGACAAACATTATTCCTACCACAGGCGGCAGTGAGGGGTGGGCGGCAACAAGCCCGAATATCTCATCGCTTTTATCAGGCATTTCCAGCCCGGGCATGCGGTCGATGTAGATGACGAGCATGGTGCCGAGAATCAGGAACAGCCCGATGACGAAAAACTGCATTATGCCGCTGGTGATCATGTTCTTCTGGCTTGAAAGGGAGTCGCGGCAAGCGAGATGGCGTTGCATCATGTCCTGGTCGAGCCCGTTGATGGCTATAGCCATGAAGATGCCGGCGATGAACTGTTTCCAGAAGTAGGTGCCCTTTGCGGGGTCGTCGAAATGGAAGATGCGGAACGACTCATGCCCCGTCACTTCGCGGTAAAGATCAGCTGGGGTGAAATTGAGGTTTACGGCAATGAAATAGACGCATAGAGCAGCCGACACCACAAGGCAGAAGCTCTTGAACGCGTCGGTCCAAATGAGCGACTTCACTCCGCCGCGGAAGGTGTAGAGCCACACCAACGCCACGGTCACCGTTACGTTGACCCAGAACGGGATGCCGAGCGGACCGCATACAAGAGTTTGGAGAACGATGCACACGACAAAGAAGCGCACGGCGGCTCCAAGCATTTTTGACACGAAGAAGAACCATGCGCCGGTGCGGTAAGTGTTAATTCCGAACCGTTCGCCGAGATAACCGTAGATAGAGATGAGATTGCGGCGGTAGAAGAGCGGCACGAGAAGAAACGCTATCACGCCATAGCCCACGATGAAGCCGAGCACCATCTGGAGGTAGCTGAATCCCTTGTCGGCGACCATGCCGGGAACGCTGATGAAAGTGACTCCTGAAATCGCTGCCCCGACAGTGGCTATCGCTACCACCGGCCAGGGAGCGCGCCGGTTGCCGGTGAAGAAGCCGTTGTTGTCGGTGCTGCGCGACGATAGCCAGCTGATGGCTATGATGACGGTCACGTAGGCGAAAAAGGCTAAAAGTATTGTTGCGGGGGTCATTGTAATGGATATAGAAGGTAATGAGAACGGAGCGTTTTGAATGAATCGACTTCGTTTTTCCAGCTTGCCTTGATTTCTTGGGCGCTTTTTCCCGACTCGATCATTTTGCGTGTCTGCTCATTGCCGATAAGTTTGTCGAAAAATGAGTTGAAGAATGTGCTTTTGCCTGCCGTCATGTTGCTGTAAGCGTCGATTATATAGCTCAGGTCGACACCTGCGTCGATTACCGAATCGGTGTCGGCGTCGCGCAGATCCACTCCGTGACACAATTTACCGAGCAATGGGGGATTCTTCGCGCCGGCGACGCTTTTTGGAGTGAATGAAAACCCTCGGTCGCGCATTGACGGATGCCCGTAGGTCATGAACGGGAAATCGGTGCCCCTGCCAACGCTTGCGACAGTTCCCTCGAAGTAACATAGCGAGGGGTAAAGGTAGATGGCTTTCATGCCGCGCAGATTGGGTGAGGGAGCCACCGGGAGCTGATAACGGGAGGCGTGGGTGTAATTTTCCACGGGGATAACGGTAAGGTCGGCTTTTAATCCGTCTTTGAGCCATCCTTCGCCATTAGCCATTTCGGCGATTTCGCCCATCGTTAGTCCGTGAAGCACCGGAACCGGGATTCGTCCTACGCCGCTTCTCAATTTCATGTCGAGCACGGGACCGTCGACGGTCATGCCCAGCGGGTTGGGTCGGTCGAGAATGACTATTTTTTTGCCCGTGGAGGCTGCGGCTTCCATCGCTTCGATCATTGTGATGTGGTAAGTGTAGAATCGCGCCCCCACGTCCTGGAGGTCGACGACTATCGCGTCGATCNAGTCGGTCACTTCGCGCGNTATGCCTCGCTTGCCGCCTGAATAGNGCGATTTCACGGGCAGTNCNGTAATCTCGTCAATGCCGCTTTTCACGTGTTGTCCCGCATCGGCTGTNCCGCGGAATCCGTGTTCGGGTGAAAGCAGTGTTACCACGTTTATTCCGTTTTCAAGCATCACGTCGACAGTATGCTTATCGCCGACGGTGCCGGTGTGGTTCGACAGGAGAGCCACCCGCTTTCCTTGCAGCAAGTGCTTGTAAAGCTCGATACGAGCCGCTGCGGGGCGTATTTCTTTCTCTCCCTCGGCGGGAGTGGGAGCTTCGGTTGCGGTTTCGGTTGCGGCGCGTGAGCCGCATGATGTGGCTTGCGGCGCTCCGATGAGAAGCATGAAGATGTATAGGAGTTGTCTTATCGTGTTGAAGTTCATAGTGCAAATATACGCTTTTCTATGGAGAAGTGGAGCTATTTAGCGCATTTTGACAACATGCGGTGCCCTATGCGGCAATAAAGGCATTTCTTCGCCTCGCAATATTCTCTTCTGAGTTGGATGAGCGCTTGCGAGGTCCATGCGTCGGGGCAGTCGACTCCCCTGGAGGTGAAGAGCGCGACGATTGAATTGTTTTCAGGTTTGAGTTCCTGGAACAGCGAGATGGNGCNGGCGCTCAGTTCGCNGTTGTCGATCGCTGTGGCGTAGGCGTGCATCAGCGGAATCACNACGTTTATTGCAAGGATGGAGATAGAGGAGCGGCTGAGGGCTGAGGGCGCATGGCTTTCAGAGAGGGCGCTGAAAGTGTAGTGCGACGCCCAGTAGCCAACGAATTCAGCGTTGAACAGGCGTGGAATATCTTCTACCGAGGAGGTTTCAAGTATTTTTGACATGAGCTTGAAACCGCCGAAAAGCAGTGAGGCAAGAAACGCAATGCGTCGGTGAGGGAAATTGGGCGGACGCATCCGAGCCATTTTCCAACCGAGTGATTGAGGCTTGGAGAGCGAGAACTTGTTGGCGAGAAACGCATATTCCTGTTTGAGCAGGGAGGTGTAGGTGTCGGGATTCTCCACGTTGTCAAGAAATCCGGCTTGTCCGAAAAGAAGGGCTTCGATGCTGAGCTGGGAGTCGGAGTGCTTTCCGATGAACTGCAGCGGCAGGCTTAGGGCAAGCCGTTCGAAAGGCTCGCTGTTGGTTCCGAAGCCGAGGGCTCGCGCGAGTGTCACGTAGCAGGTCGATTCCCAGTCGCCGGCGAAGTGTTTCAGATAGCCTCGGATGCGGTCGCTCTTTTGGTAGAGGCGCTCGTAGGCGAGCGCGTCGAGCCATGAATGGAGATGGATATGCTCCATAGATGCTATTTCCGTTGAGCAGGGGAGGTCACGGTCGGCGACGTTGACAAGCGCGTCATAGCGGGTGCGGAAATTGGGGCTGCAGTCCATTTTCAACTGCGGGATTATGTTTCCGTCATGACGTTTTATGGGCATGTCGTCTTTTGCGACAACGTGCAGGATTACTGAATTGTAGGCAGGGTCGGTGTGGTGATTGTGTCGGTGCCAATCGCTTGCTCTAACATGGATTTCGATGTCGCCTGCCCACATCTGGTCGCCTATCTTGATTTTCGCATTGAAAAAGTCGGGACCCGAACCCGTGTTCAGTTTCCCGGGGTCGATGATCCTGATGCGCGCTCCGTCGGCGGTTTTCATCTCGGGCGGTTGCCAAAGACGATGTTGCCAGATGTATTGCATCAGTTTTTCCATGGTGGCAGGTGACAGGATTTAAAGGTTAGGGAGAGAATATGATTGGTGGACGGTGAGGTGGCGTTTTACCTCCTCCGTCCACTGAAAGTTTTTTAGATAGAGAGTCGGCGCAGCGTGTCGATGAGTTCGGGCTTTATCGGCTTGTCGTTCTTTATCGCTTTGCTGAAAGGCACGTAAACGATTTCGTCGTTACGGATGCCGATCATCACGTTTCGCTGATCTTCGAGCAGGGCGTCGATAGCTGCTGAGCCGAGGCGCGATGCGAGGATGCGGTCGGCAGCCGTGGGTGAGCCGCCTCGCTGAAGGTGTCCGAGGATTGAGACGCGCACGTCATAGCCCGGGTATTCGTTTTTCACACGTTCGGCGAGTCCCATCGCTCCGCCGGTCACGGGGCTTTCGGCAACAAGCACGATTGAAGAGTTCTTGCTCTTTCGGAAGCCGTTCTGGATGAGTTCTGCGAGCTGGTCAACCTGGGTTGATATTTCGGGGATGATTGCCGCCTCGGCTCCTGAGGCGATGGCTCCGTTGAGGGCGAGGAAGCCGGCGTCGCGTCCCATCACTTCAATGAAGAAGAGTCGCTCATGACTGGTGGCGGTGTCGCGGATTTTGTCGACACATTCCATGATGGTGTTGAGCGCCGTGTCNTATCCGATTGTNTTGTCGGTTCCGTAGAGGTCGTTGTCGATNGTTCCGGGNAGACCTATTATCGGGAAGTTGAATTCGCTGGCGAAAATTCGGGCTCCTGTCAGCGAGCCGTCGCCGCCNATNACNACGAGCGAGTCGATTTCGTGCTGCTTCAGGGTGTCGTAGGCGAGCTGTCGCCCTTCGGGAGTTTCAAATTCCTTGCATCGCGCGGTTTTTAGGATGGTTCCGCCCATCTGGATTATATTCGATACGTTTTGGGTCTTGAAATCAACGATTTCGTCAGTTATAAGACCACGGTATCCGCGATAGATACCTTTCACTTTTAGTCCGCTGTATATTGCTGAACGGGTTACGGCGCGGATTGCCGCATTCATTCCCGGCGCGTCACCTCCTGAGGTGAGAATGCCGACGGTCTTAATCTGTGACATATTGAATAGAGATTAAAATTTTATACTCGCAAATTTATTAAATCGAAAAGTCAAAAGCAACTCCGGGTCGCAATTTTTTGACTGTTTGCGCCGCGCGTTTCAGTCGGTCCTCACTCCTGTGACGATACATGTGGTGGCGCCTCTCCAGGGTAGCGCTCCCCAATAGCGCTTGTAAGTGACCGTCACTTTTTTGCCGCTTCCNTTTAAATCNGAAAGCTGGTCGGCTACCCGGTCATTGTCGACCGAGAAAACGAAGTCGCGCGAATAGACTTTAGCCGTGTCGGCGATGGACTGGTTGACAATCATCTGCCCTTCCCAGGTTTTGAACAGGAAGCCCTGCATCTTGAAGTCGACCACATAACCCTCCTCGTGCATGTGGGTTTCATAGGGGGCGAGGTATCTCATCCAGAAAGTGCAGCCCAACACGCATGCAATTATCAATACCGACCATGCCAGAATCTTTCTTCCCCGATGGTGGCGGCGCTTGGGCTTTTCGGGTTCAGGGTCGGCGCCCTTGTCGAAGCGAATCACCGGGTCGGGCGTTTCTTCGGGCTGAGGGGTGGTGAAGTAATCGGGTTTATCGTCGAAATCCATAGGCGGAATAAAGATTTAGTTTGATGGCTGAATTGAACGGGAACGCCTGCGGTTGTCGATGGCGATGGAGACGAAGGCGTAGAGTCCAAGCAGAACGATGAATCCGTTCTGGATGCCCCACACGATCATGGCGAAGGCTGCGGCGCGGTCAAATTCCACACCATATATTCCGAGCGAGAAGATTACGGCGAGGTGCCACGGTCCAAGACCGCCATTGCTGGGAATGCCCATCGATATGCTTGAAAGAACGAATGTGACAAGGGCGCATACGAATCCGAGACCCACGGTGAAATCGAAGGCTTGGAACTGTAGATAGAGCTGGGCGAAATAGCAGCCCCATATCGCGAAGGTGAGGAGAATCCATTTCCCTTTCCCGGGCATCTTGGCGACAACGGCAAATCCGTCCCACAGGTCTCTGACCCATGTGCGGACTTTGAGCACCCACTTGTTGCGGCTCTTCGACAGGAACAGCCAAGCCACCAAGGCGGCTCCGACGATGCAGATAGCCCAAAACCACGGGCTGTTGAGGATGTTTTCAATCCCTTGATAAGCCTGTGGGTATTTCTCAGAGAAAGCCACGAATGCCTCGCGGGCTATGAAAAAGGTGCCGAAAGTGAGGAGCAACACCATCGCCGTGTCAGCAAGGCGGTCACACACCATCGAGCCGAAGACGGTGGTAAATGGCGCGTTTTCACGTTTTGCGATGTAGCCCGACCTCCATAATTCTCCCAAGCGGGGAGCAAGAAGATTGATGGCGTAGGTGCCGAACACGCTCCAGGTGAGCGGCGCGAGGGGTGTGTTGATTTTGAGCGCGTCAAGCTGGATGCCCCATCTCATTGCTCGGAATATGTGGGAAAAGATGCTGACCACCAGCGCTATTCCGATCCACCAATAATTGCAATCCCTGATTTCGGCTATGATTACATCCATGTCTATTTTAGTATAGAGGAAATAACATAGCCACACGCTTAACGCCACCGGCAAGCCGTACTTGAATATGTTGCTTAAAACTTTTTTCACTGAAAATGAGTTTAGAGCCACAAAGTTAACATAATTAACCGAAAACCCAAAGGCGGAAATCTCATTTTAGGCTCTGCTGATGGAGATAATGAGTAGGTCAAGGCGCTTTTGCTGCCGTTTTGACGGGAAGAACCAGGCTGTGGTTTGGGAACTGCGGGTGGTGAANCGGAGGAAATGAATATACATGTATAGCGAAATTGGGTTAAAGTTTGTTAAAATAGGCGGAGATGTGGGGAGGGGAGGTTTCGGCGATTTGCGTTTGGGACAATAATTTAGTATCTTTGTGGCAGATTCGAGTACCGGAGGGGGCGAAAGTCTCCTCCGCATTTTTTAACAGCCAATCGGACAGCTTGAAATGATAGATAAACAGAAACTCATAGAAACTATTGAGGACGCGATAAAGGACACTCCGCTTTTCTTGGTGGATGTGGTTGTGACGCCCGACAATAATATCACCGTCGAGGTTGACTCGATGGAGCATGTTGATATCGACGAGTGTGTCAAGCTTACCCGCGATATCGAGGGGGTGTTTGACCGTGACGTGGAGGATTATCAGCTTGAAGTGGGGTCGGCAGGTCTCACCTCTCCTTTCAAAGTGAAGGAACAGTACCTGAAAAATATAGGTAACCAGGTGGAGGTCCTTACACGCGGCGGCAATAAGTTCAAGGGAACCCTCACTGAAGTGGGCGACGACGATTTCACCGTTCTCGTGACCAAGAAGGTCAAGGAGGAGGGTAAGAAACGCCCCGTAGAGGTTGAGGAACCTGTGGTGACAAAATTTGCCGATACTAAGACAGTAAAATATTTAATAGATTTCAAATAAATCCCAACGCAATTATTTAAAATCATGGCTAAGAAAGAAGAATCCCCCAACATGGTGGAACGATTTGCCGAGTTTAAGGAGCTCAAACACATTGACAAAGCTACAATGATTTCCGTGCTTGAGGAATCATTCAGAAATGTTTTGGCTAAGATGTTCGGTACCGATGAGAATCTCGACGTAATCATGAACCCTGACAAAGGGGATGTCCAGATATTCCAGAATCTTGAAGTTGTGCCCGACGGCGAGGTGACCAACCCTTCGACACAGATTTCATTGAGCGATGCGCGCGCCGACCAGAACCCCGATGTTGAGATTGGCGAAGAGCATACTCGCGAGATTATTTTCGAGAAATTCGGACGCCGCGCTATCCTTAATCTCCGTCAAACTCTCCAGTCGAAAATACTCGATCTTCAGAAGGAGGCTATCTTCTCTCAGTTCAAGGGACATGAGGGAGAGCNNGTTTCGGGCGAGGTTTANCAGACATGGAGCAAGNAAACGCTGCTTCTCNACAACNAGGAGAATGAGCTGATACTTCCGAAATCGGAGGCTATTCCCGGCGACTTCTTCCGCAAAGGCGAGACAGTGAGAGCGGTGATTTCAAAAGTTGACAACAAGAACAACAATATCCGCATCACGGTGTCGCGCACATCCGACGATTTCCTTCGCCGCCTGTTTGAACTTGAGGTGCCCGAAATTCATGACGGGCTCATCAATATCCGTGCCGTAGCGCGCATTCCGGGTGAAAGAGCCAAGATAGCAGTGGAAAGCTATGACGACCGCATCGACCCGGTTGGAGCTTGCGTTGGCGTGAAGGGTTCGCGTATTCACGGAATCGTGAGGGAGTTGCGCAACGAGAATATCGACGTGATCAACTATACTTCTAACAACGAGCTGCTGATTCAGCGCGCTCTCAGCCCTGCCAAGATTTCCTCGATACGCTTGAACGAGGAGGAGAAACGCGCGGAGGTGTTCCTGCGCCCCGAGGAGGTTCCCTTGGCTATCGGTAAGGGGGCTCTCAATATCAAGCTCGCATCGAAACTCACCGGCTACGTGATCGACGTTTACCGCGATTCAGGCGAGGAATTCAACGATGACATTTATCTTGACGAGTTCAAGGATGAAATTGACGGATGGGTTATCGACGCTCTTAAGAACATCGGTTGCGTCACTGCGAAGAACGTGCTGGCAATGCCGCGTGAAGAGATTATAGAAAAAGCTGACCTTGAGGAAGACACTGTCGACAACGTGATCGCAATCCTCAAAGCGGAATTTGAAGACTAAAAGAAAACTCTAAAACTCAATATGGCGAAAATAAAAATAAGCAAAGTAGCAAAAGAACTAAACATAGCCCTTCCGACCGTTATTGATTTTTTGCAGTCAAAGGGTATAAATGTCGATATGAACCCCAACAGCAGTATCGACGAGAATGCCTATAAGCTGCTGGTGTCTCATTACGGAGACGAAAAGGCTGTGAAGAAGTTGGACGAGCCCGTTGCGACAGTTCGCCAGACAACAGTAAAAACAGAGAAACCCGAGGTAACCGTTATCGCTCCCAAGGTGGTGGGGCGTATAGATCTTGACGGCAAAAAGAATCCCGTCAAGAAGGAGCAGCCGGTTGAAAAAGCTCAGGCTGCCCCTGAAAAGGAGACGGTTAAAAAAGAGGTTGTCGTAGAAAAGAAGCCGGAACCGGTGAAACCCAAGGAGGAGCCGGTTAAAAAAACTGTAGTTCCCGAAGTTAAGAAGGAGCCTAAGGCTGAACCGCAGGCAACCGTTAAGACTGTAAAGGATACAAAAGAAGATAGTCCGAAACAGAACCCCATGAACGAGAAGGAAGAGGTAAAAATCGNGCCTAAACCGGNACNGGAAAAGAGGACGNCTGAAGNGGTAAAACCGGAGGTAAAGCNGNAAGTTAAAAATGANGAGGNAAAGAAGGCTNAGCCTGAAATCTTCACGACCGGTCCCATTACCGGCGCTCCGCAAATCAATGTTGTGGGCAAGATTGATCTTTCGGCTATCAACCAGCAAACCCGTCCCAAAAAGAAAACCAAAGAGGAGCGTCGCAATGAACGTCTCGCCAAGAACGGGCAGGGGAATGCCGCAGTTCCCGGAGTCGGACAGGCTGCCGCCGATAAGAAGAAACGCCGCCGCATAGGTAAGGAAAAGGTGGATATCGAGAAGAGTTCCAACCAGCAGCCCTCGCCGATGGCTGGAGGTCAGCGCGGA
Source organism: Bacteroidales bacterium (assembly GCA_009177195.1). GTDB lineage: Bacteria > Bacteroidota > Bacteroidia > Bacteroidales > Muribaculaceae > Muribaculum. The sequence goes on from WFMA01000026.1 coordinate 9,748, forward strand.
GGAAACGACCGCAATAACCAGAATGCCAATCAGCAGCGTAACGAGCGGAAAGCGAAGGATCGCGACCGCAACCGCCGTCCTGTTCACACTGAAGTGAGCGAGGAGGATGTTCAGAAGCAGGTGAAGGAGACGCTCGCTCGCCTTACAAGCAAGGAGAAGGGACAGAAAAAGGGACTTAAATGGCGCAAGGAAAAACGCGAAGCTTTCCATTCTCGCGAGCGCGAGGCTGCCGAACTTGAAGCAGCCGACAGTAAGGTGCTCAAGCTGACGGAATTCGTGACCGCCAATGACCTTGCGATAATGATGGACGTTCCCATTAATAATGTGATCGCCACCTGTATGAATCTCGGAGTGATGGTGTCAATCAACCAGCGCCTTGACGCAGAAACGATCAACATCGTTGCGGATGAATTTGGCTACACGACTGAATATGTATCGGCTGAGGTAGTGGAGGCTATCCAGCAGGATGAAGACCAGGAGGAGGATCTTGAAACGCGTCCGCCCGTGGTGACTGTGATGGGTCACGTCGACCACGGTAAAACATCGTTGCTCGACTATATCCGAAACGCCAATGTGATTGCGGGCGAGGCNGGAGGTATAACCCAGCACATCGGTTCCTACAATGTGAAACTTGAAGACGGCCGCCGCATCACCTTCCTTGATACTCCGGGCCACGAAGCGTTTACGGCGATGCGCGCCCGTGGAGCGAAGGTGACCGATATCTGTATCATCATCGTTGCCGCCGACGACAATGTGATGCCGCAGACTGTCGAGGCTATCAACCATGCTTCGGCTGCAGGCGTGCCCATCGTGTTTGCAATAAATAAGATTGACAAGCCCACCGCCAATCCCGATAAGATCAAGGAGGAACTTGCACAGATGAATTATCTGGTTGAAGAGTGGGGAGGAAAATACCAGTCTCAGGACATTTCAGCCAAGAAGGGTCTCGGAGTGAACGAGCTCATGGAGAAGGTGCTTCTTGAGGCTGAAATGCTCGACTTGAAGGCTAACCCCAACCGTCTTGCCACCGGTTCAATCATTGAATCGTCGCTCGACAAGGGTCGCGGATATATCGCCAATATTCTCGTTCAGAACGGAACGCTCCACGTGGGCGANATCATTCTCGCCGGAACGCATTTCGGCAAGGTGAAGGCGATGTTCAACGAGCGTAACCAGCGCATCAAGGAGGCGGGTCCCGCCACTCCGGCGCTTATTCTGGGACTGAACGGGGCGCCTACTGCCGGCGACACCTTCAACGTGATGGAAACCGAGCAGGAGGCTCGCGAAATCGCCAACAAGCGCGAGCAGCTTCAGCGCGAACTTGGATTGCGCACAAGCAAGCGCACGACTCTTGAAGAGATCGGCCGCCGCCGCGCGATCGGAAACTTCCATGAACTTAACATTATTGTGAAGGGCGACGTGGACGGTTCTATCGAGGCGTTGTCCGACTCGCTCATCAAACTTTCTACCGAGGAGGTTCAGGTGAATGTGCTGCACAAGGCTGTGGGCGCTATCTCGGAGAGCGATGTGACTCTCGCCGCCGCTTCCGACGCCGTTATTATCGGTTTCCAGGTGAGACCGTCGCAGGCAGCGCGCCGCGCCGCCGAGCGTGAGGGCGTGGAAATACGCCTTTACTCGGTCATCTATCAGGCGATCGAGGAGGTGAAGGACGCAATGGAGGGTATGCTCGCTCCCGAATTCAANGAGGAGGTTGTGGGCACCGCCGAAGTGCTGCAGACCTATCGTATATCCAAGGTGGGCACAATCGCCGGCGCGATCGTGCGTGAAGGTAAGATCAAGCGTTCTTGCAAGGTGCGCCTCATCCGTGACGGCATCGTGCGCTACACCGGCGAACTCGGTTCGCTCAAGCGCTTTAAGGACGACGTTAAGGAGGTTCTTACCGGCTATGACTGCGGTCTGAGCATCGCAGGCTACAACGACCTGGAGGAGGGCGACCTTATCGAAGCATTCGAAGAGGTTGAGGTTAAAAAGCAATTGTAATGCCTCGTCAGGTATACGTTAATATCGGATCAAATCAGGGCGACCGCAAGGCTTATATCGAGCGTGCGGTCGCCCTGATCGCAGATGTGGCTGACGACGGAGCGGTGCTGTGCTCGTCGTTTGTCGAATCTGAGCCGTGGGGCTTTTCTTCGGGGAATGATTTTGTGAATCTCGGCGTTGTTTTTTCCACNGCGTTGCAGCCCGAGGAACTGCTCGACCGGCTGCAGGGGATAGAGCGCGTCATATCGGGGGGAGCCCACAGGGATGCCGATGGCAATTATATAGACCGGGACATTGACATCGACATCATTGCGATTGAGGGGGAAGAGGTGGACTTGCCGCGGTTGCAGGTGCCTCATCCTCGAATGCTTGCGCGGGAATTCGTGATGGAGCCGCTGAGGGAACTTTCTCGGGATGCTGCGTGGCTCCGCCGGTATCTTGGATAAAAGGAATTGATTTATGGCTGACAATTATCTTGAACGCCGCATGGAGGATTACCGTGCGGGAAAGCTCGCTTCAAAACCGAGGGCGGCAACTGCGCGCGTCTCGCGGAAGGAGGGTGATGTAACCCTAAATTTCAAAGGGCTTACTGTAGCCGTGGCAGGTGGGAGCGAGTCGCTTGTGAAAGGGGTGGTGAAGCGTTTCCGGGCTGCCGACTGCAGCGTTGCCCTGTGTCATGACGAGTCGGCGGAATGGACCCGACTGGCTCAGTCGACGGGATTCCGTTATTATCCGTTTGATCCACATGACCCGGCTCAGGTGGAGGCGATGCTCGACGACATGATCGAGCGCCGCGGGAAAGTGGACGTGATTGTGGATTTGCGAGGAGTAGACGACGAATTTTCTGAAGCGGCTGCCGAGGAGATAGCGATGCTGCTGTTGCTGCATTCCCATCCAAGGCTTGGATTCGTGAGAGGCGCTGAATTTGGGTCGGGTGAAGAATGAAAGTGGAAATAATGGGATTTGTTGACATTCAAGCGGAAAATTCAGTTTAATGTTGTAAATTTGTAACCAAAATAAAACTGTTGAATAAAAATGGAAAGTAAATTGAGAATAGCCGTTCAGTCTAAGGGCAGATTATATGATGAAACGATGGAGCTCCTTTCGGAATCGGGGATAAAGCTTACTGCGGTTAAGCGCACGTTGCTCGTTCCNGCCNGGAATTTTCCCATCGAGCTGTTGTTTCTGCGCGATGACGATATTCCCGAATCGGTTGCCAACGGCACCGCCGACCTCGGCATAGTGGGGCTTAACGAGGTGCTTGAAAAGGAGAAAAATGTGGTTGTGGCAAAGGAACTGGGTTTCAGCCGCTGCCATCTTTCGCTGGCTATTCCGCAACATATAGACTATCCGGGGCTTAAATGGTTTGAAGGCAGAAAGATTGCTACTTCCTACCCGATCATTCTTTCGCGTTTTCTTGAGCGGGAAGGGATCAACGCCAGCATCCATGTGATAACNGGCTCGGTGGAGATAGCTCCGGGTATCGGTCTCGCCGACGGCATATTTGACATCGTNTCTTCGGGGTCGACTCTNGTGAGCAATAACCTTGCCGAGGTTGAGAAGGTGGTGGATTCGGAAGCGGTGCTCATTAAAGCCGCCGACCGCCAGCTTTCGGNGGNGAAACAGGCGGCGCTCGACGAGCTCATGTTCCGCTTCGAAGCCGTGAAGGCTGCCGACGGAAAGAAATATATCCTGATGAATGTTCCGAAAGATAAGCTCGAGGAAGTCCTGTCGATTCTTCCGGGCATGAAGAGTCCCACGGTGTTGCCGCTCGCCAATTCCGACTGGTGTTCAGTGCATTCAGTGCTTGAGGAAAAACGCTTGTGGGAGATTGTGGGGAAACTTAAAGCCGCCGGCGCCGAAGGGATTTTGGCGCTTGACATAGAGAGAATGATTCTTTAAAAAACGGTCAGATAGATGGACATAATATATAATCCGCCTCGCGAAGAGTGGGAACCGCTCACCCGCAGGGCGCTTGCCGAGAAAGCGGCTGAGCTTGAAGAGAGCGTTGCCGGGATAATTGCGGCGGTGGCTGCGGGCGGCGACAAGGCTTTGCTGGATTTTGAAAAGCGTTTCACCGGAGCCGAGCTTGTGCAGCTTGAGGTGACTGAAGCCGAACTTGACGCAGCCGAAAGCGAGATATCGGCGGAACTCCGTGAGGCGATCGAGATAGCCTACGGTAATATCGCCAAGTTCCATTCGGCTCAGGTGATGAAAGAGCCGGTTAAGGTGGAGACGGCGCCCGGAGTGAATTGCGAGCAGCGCGCTGTTGCAATAGACCGGGTGGGGCTTTATATTCCCGGAGGTAACTCGCCGCTGTTTTCAACTGTGCTGATGCTTGCCGTTCCGGCTCGGATAGCGGGGTGTCGCGATATAGTGCTCTGCACTCCGTCAAGGCGTGACGGGACTGTACATCCGGGCATACTTTATGCCGCCCGCAAAGCCGGAGTGACGCGCATTTTCAAGACCGGAGGGGCGCAAGCTATAGCAGCGATGGCTTACGGCACGGAGAGCATTCCGCGAGTGTATAAGATTTTCGGTCCCGGCAACCG
>WFMA01000096.1 GCA_009177195.1 Bacteroidales bacterium
CCATCTATGAAGAGGCGGTTGAGCTGAGCAAAGCGCAAGCTGACCGCGCCCGGCAGCTGATGGAGGCGGGACGACTTTCCCGAGTGGATTATTCGCAGCTTGAGTCACAGTATGAACAGGACCGCTATGCGCTTGTCAACGCCGTGGCGACCTATGAGACAAGAAGAATGGAGCTAAAGAAACTTCTTGAACTCGGGATTAACGACACTGTTTCGGTGAAGGACGTGGACTGGACCCGCGACGAAGTGCTCGCTATGCTCCCTTCGATGGACGAGAGCTATCGCATGGCGACAGCCGTCGATCTTCCTCTTCAAATCAATGAATTGGAGATTGACGCCGCCGATGTCGACGTGAAGGTGGCTAAGGCAGGACGTATGCCCGACATTTCCCTGACTGCCGGGGTCGGCGCGGGCTATTATGCGCCGGGAGAATCCTTCGGCTCTCAGATAAAGCGTAGTGTTAACGAATCGGTGGGACTGACATTATCTATCCCCATCCTTGACAACAAGAAAACAAAATCGGCGGTTGCAAAGGCTAATATACAGCGGCTTAACTCTCAACTTGAACGTGAAGCGAGAGAAACCGAACTTGCCCAGCAGGTGGAGTCGTGGTATATCGACCTTCAGTCGGCACAATCCCGTTATATAGCCGGCGAACAGCAAGTTAGTTCTACTGAACTCAGTAATGAACTTGTCAATGAACAGTTTAACCTTGGGCTTGTGAATACGGTGGAGTTGATGACCGCCCACAATAATATGCTTGAAGCGCGCCATTCTCTATTGCAGGCAAAGTACATGGCGATGCTGGGTCATAAAATGATTGAATATTATCGTACGTCAAATATAAATATGCCATAATAATTATGAGTGTGAAAAATTTAGGATTTTTGCTCCTCGCTCTTTTAGCGACGGGGTGTGCCAAAGAGAGTAAAATCACGCTTGAGACGGCTCGCGTGGAACGCGGCGATATAAGCCGTTCGGTGACTGCTACCGGAACAGTGGAGTCAGTGACGCAGGTCGATGTCGGTACTCAGGTTACAGGTATAATCGATAAACTTTATGTCGACTACAACTCTGTTGTTACCAAGGGGCAGCTGATTGCCGAGATCGAGAAGACACTCCTTGAAAGCGACCTCAAGAGCGCCGATGCCAATATGGAATCTGCCCGGTTGAATTATGAGTACAATAAAACAAATTATGAGCGCGACAAGGCGCTTCACGACAAGCAGCTCATAAGCGATTATGAGTTTCAGACCTCCAGAAAGGAATATGAGGTGTCGAAACAGTCCTATGACAAAGCTCGCGCCGATCGTGTNCGNGCCGCAAAGAACCTCAATTANGCNGAAATCTATTCTCCTATANATGGAGTTGTCATCTCAAGAGAGGTGGAAGTGGGTCAAACAGTCGTGTCCAANATGAACGTGGCAAATCTCTATGTCATAGCCGATCTTGACAACATGCAAGTGATCGGTGACGTAGACGAAGCTGACATAGGTCAGGTAAAGGTAGGGCAGGATGTGGAATTCTCGGTCGACGCTTATCCCGACGATAAGTTTAAGGGCACTGTTACCCAAGTGCGTCTTAATCCTACGGTGGAGAGCAATGTGGTGACGTATGAGGTTGTAGTCAATGCTCCTAATCCCGACCACAAACTGATTCCCGGACTTACTGCTAATCTCACCATCTACACGATGCGGGAACATGACATAGATTTGTTGCCCAGCGCAGCCTTCCGCTTCACACCCCATGACTACGGAGAGGTGAAAGGGCTTCCCCAGGCGGCTCCTGACGCGAAGGCGTTGACATCCGACAGCGATGATGAGCGCAATGTGTGGATTGTTGAGGGCGATCGTCTTGTGCCTGCCCTTGTGAAAGTGGGTGTATCGGATGGAAACCGCACTCAGATTCTTTCCGGTATCACGGATAAAACCGAAGTTGCCGTTGAGTATGAAATCAATGCAGGAGGATCGAAACCCGGAGAAAAAGCCGAGAAGAGCCCCTTCGCGCCTCAGCCGCCAAACAGGAACAAGAAAAAATAATGAAACAGCCGTTATCTGATGAGTGATAAAAGAGAAATAATAAGGGTTGAAAATCTGAGGCGTTACTTTATCGTCGGCGGAGAGGAAGTGCATGCCTTGCGCGGCGTCAGTTTCTCAATCCGCGAAGGGGAGTTTGTGACCATCATGGGTACTTCAGGCTCCGGAAAATCGACGTTGCTCAACTTGCTCGGCTGCCTCGACACTCCCACCAAGGGCGAGTATATCCTTGACGGAACCTCGGTGCAGTCGATGAGCAAGAATGAACGCGCGGTGACGCGAAACCGCAAAATCGGTTTCGTGTTCCAGAATTATAATCTTCTGCCTAAGACGACGGCGGTCGAGAACGTGGAGTTGCCGTTGCTCTACAACTCGTCGGTGTCATCGCGCGAANGTCGNGAGCGTGCTATCGCCGCTTTNGAAGCCGTGGGGCTGAAAGAACGCCTTTATCATAAANGCAANCAGATNTCNGGAGGTCAGCAACAGCGTGTTGCCATCGCCAGGGCTCTTGTCAANNACCCGGTGATCATTCTCGCCGACGAGGCGACCGGAAACCTTGACACGCGCACCTCGTTCAGCATCCTCATGCTTTTCNAGGAACTGCATGCGAGAGGGAGAACAATTATATTCGTGACTCATAACCCTGAGCTTGCGGCATACTCGTCGCGCAACATCGTTTTGCGCGACGGCAAAGTGGTGTCGGACGTAAATAATCCCACAATGGCGTCTGCCAAGGAGGCTTATGAAGCTCTACCCAAAGACAATGATTAATCATGAATTTAGCCAATCTATTAAAAATAGCGCTGAAGGCGCTTAACAATAATAAGCTGCGTTGTTTCCTAACGATGCTCGGAATCATTATCGGTGTAGCTTCGGTGATTACGATGCTTGCCATCGGTCAAGGTTCGAAGAACAGTATAAAGGCTCAGATTTCAGAGATGGGTTCTAACATGATTATGATTCATCCCGGGAATATGCAGCGAGGAGGCGTGAGGCAGAGCGCCGATGACATGCAGACTCTTGAGGTTGCCGATTACGAGGCTATACGCGATGAGGCGGCATACATTTCGGCTATTTCCCCTCAGGTTAATAGCGGAGGTCAGTTTATAAACGGTAACAACAACTATCCCTCGACCATCTACGGAATCACGCCCGATTATCTTGATATACGAAAATTGAAAATCAAGGATGGCTCCATGTTTACGGAGCAGGATATAAAATCGGCGGCGAAAGTGTGCCTGTTGGGCAAGACGGTCATTGACAATCTGTTTCCTAACGGGGAAGATCCCATAGGCAAGGTGGTGCGATTTAACAAAATTCCGTTCACTGTCATCGGAACTCTTGAAGAAAAGGGCACCAATTCGATGGGTATGGATCAGGACGATGTCGTGCTCGCTCCTTATACCACCATCATGAAGCGCGTTCTTGCGATTGACTATATCCAGGGGCTTTTCGCAAGCGCTCTTGACGAGGAATTCACCGATCAGGCAATCGACGAGGTTACTTCCATTCTGCGCGAACGCCATCGGTTGAAGGAGGATGCCGATGATGATTTTACGATACGCAGCCAGCAGGAGTTGAGCGAGATGATGAACTCGACCAGCGACATGATGACTGTGTTGCTCGCCTGTATCGCCGGCATATCGCTGCTCGTTGGAGGTATCGGCATCATGAATATCATGTATGTGTCGGTCACTGAGCGCACTCGTGAAATCGGGTTGAGAATGTCGATCGGAGCGCGAGGCATCGATATCCTTTCCNAATTCTTGATCGAAGCGGTTANCATAAGTGTTACGGGAGGCATTANCGGNGTTCNGGNGGGNGTGTTTGCCTCATGGCTTGTGAATATGATAGCCCATTGGCCTGTATATATTCAGATTTATTCCGTAATTTTGTCTTTTGCGGTGTGTACTGTGACGGGCATATTCTTTGGATGGTATCCCGCTCAGAAAGCCGCCAATCTTGACCCGATTGAAGCTATAAGATATGAGTAGCCGAATGATAGGACAGCCGTCACTGACGACACAGAAGTGGGTGAAATTCTTCATCCACCTTCTGTTTTTAAGCATAGTTTTTATCTTGCCTGAGATATTGATGAGTCGTAATGTGCCTGAAGTTTCCAATTCATGGCGTTTTTATGTGAAGTCTATCGTATTTGTCGGGCTGTTCTACGTGAATTACTATCTCATAATCGATTATTGTCTCGGAAAGAAAAACTGGGCTTTGCGTCTCGCGCTAATTAATGTGGTTGTCATCGCCGTTGTCGTTGGGCTGATGACGCTTTTCCGTTTCAATGCTCCTCCGAAGGTTATCAGGCATGTGGGGATGGTCCATATCTTTACCGGCATTTTCCGGGACCTCGCCATGTGCATGTTGACAATCGCTCTTTCAGTGGCGATGAAGATGAGCGACTATTGGAGCAAAATCAGTGCCAGGCATAAGGAGATGGAGGCAGCTCAGCATAGGGAAGAACTTGCCAACCTGAAAAGCCAGCTCAATCCTCACTTCCTTTTTAATACGCTGAATTCCATATATGCTCTTATTGCCATAAGCCCGTCGAAAGCGCAGAATGCGGTCCACGAGCTTAGCCGCTTGCTTCGATATGTGCTTTATGAAAACGCTCCAACGGTGATGCTTAAGGACGAGATGGAGTTTGTCGACAACTACATAAAGCTGATGAAGCTTCGCCTTAGCGACACGATGCCAGTCAATGTGAAGCTCGATGCTGGAAACTCGGCAAATTGTCAAATCGCTCCGCTGCTCTTCATCTCGCCGGTTGAAAATGCGTTTAAATATGGAAATATCGGGGTTCCGGGAGCGGAAATATCGATATCGATAGTGGCGAATGACGGAGTGGTGAAATGTGTCGTTTCCAACCATTACGTGCCCGGACCGGTGTCGGGCGACTCGGGTATCGGCGATGCCAATCTCCGCCGCCGGCTTGACTTGATTTATGGTAGCGAAGCATCGCTGAAAACTGTTGCCGAGAACGGAGTTTATGTTGTTGAATTGATAATAAAACTGTGATATGATTATATTGCGTTGCTGTGTGATCGACGATGAGCCTTTGGCTCGCGATTTGATTGCGTCTTATGTCGAGAAAACCCCGTTCATGGAGTTGGTTGGTAAATTTTCATCAGCCCAGGAGGCGATAAAGATTATTCTTGAAGAGAATATTGACGTGGTGTTTCTTGACATCCACATGCCTCAACTGAACGGATTGGAGTTTGCAAGAATCATTCCTGCTACTTGCCGCATCGTCTTCACCACGGCTTATGATCGTTATGCTGTCGACGGATATAAGGTCAATGCGCTCGATTACCTGATGAAACCCATTAGCTATGAGGAGTTCGTCGGAGCGGCTAACAGAGCGTTGGAGTGGGCGGACGTGGCGCGTCGCGCTGAAGCTAATTCCCGCGATAATCGATATCTGATCGTTAGAAGCGAGTATAAGCAGATTCAGATTCCGGTTAAGGATATCCTTTTCATCGAGGGCTTGAAGGACTATGTTAAAATCTATATCGAGGGTGAGGCTAATTCCATAATGTCGCTTATGAGCATTAAAGCTTTGGAAAACTATCTTCCGGCGTCGGAATTTATGCGGGTCCATCGCTCTTACATAGTGAATAAATCCAAGATAAGAGTGATTGAACGCAACCGCATAGTGTTTGGTAAGCACTATATTCCGGTGAGCGACAGCTATAAACAGGCATTTGTGGACTGGGTGAATTCCCACACTCTGTTCTCGCCAACGAGCGGCGCCGGGAACTGAAGCCGGCGCTTGACCAACTGTTAATTCACACTGAAAAATATCTAAAAAAGGATATTGGCAGGATAAAAGCACAAGATTGTGCGTTATTATTAATGTTAGTTTGCAAAAAATATTGTAACTTTGTACATTAAAATTCATGTGTGATAACAGATGAGATACTTAAAAATTACTAAGTCAATTACCAATCGAGAGAGTGCGTCGCTCGATAAATATCTCGAGGAGATTGGTAGTGAGGACCTTATCTCGGTAGAAGAAGAAGTCGAATTGGCTCAGCGTATTCGTCAGGGTGATCAGGCTGCGCTTGAAAAGCTTACTCGCGCCAATCTTCGATTTGTGGTATCTGTTGCAAAGCAGTATCAGAATCAAGGATTGTCATTGCCCGACTTGATCAACGAGGGTAATCTGGGGCTAATTAAAGCTGCTCAGAAATTTGATGAAACACGCGGTTTTAAGTTCATTTCCTATGCCGTTTGGTGGATTCGCCAGTCGATTCTACAGGCGCTTGCCGAGCAGTCGCGCATCGTGCGCTTGCCGCTCAATCAGGTTGGCTCGCTTAACAAAATCAGCAAGGCGCTTTCAAAATTTGAACAGGAAAACGAACGCCGTCCATCGGCTGAGGAGCTTGCCGACGCTCTTGATGTGCCTGTCGACAAGATTGCCGATACGCTGAAAGTACAGGGTCGCCACATTTCGGTCGATGCTCCATTCGTAGAAGGCGAGGATAACAGTCTTCTTGACGTGCTGACCAATGACGATTCGCCAATGGCTGACGCTACTCTCACTCAGGAATCACTCTCAAAAGAAGTAGAGCGCGCGTTGCGTCAACTTCACGAACGTGAACGCGAAATTTTGAAAATGTTCTTCGGCATAGGTTGCCAGGAGATGACCCTTGAAGAGATTGGAGCAAAATTTGATCTTACACGCGAGCGTGTGCGCCAGATTAAAGAGAAGGCTATACGTCGGCTGAAAGGTCAGAAGAGCAAATTGCTCAAAACCTACTTAGGCTAATAAAGACAAAATGACATTTAGGAATAGGGGAGGCGAAAGCTTTCCCTTTTTTATTTGCGCATCCCGGCACACCTCGCTTTGCTCGTAGTACCGGGTTATCCATAGGGATTCGCCTTTTTGGCATGTAAACCGGAAATATCTACTGAGCCTGATTGCCGGGGATATAAATAATTAAGTCAAGGTTCTTTTGCTGCCGTTTTGGCGTGGCGAGCCTGTGTCCTGTGTGGGCATGGTTCTCGCCGGCGCTCTTGGCGGGGGCAGCTGCCGCTTAGCAGCTCAAGGCTTGGGAGCATGTTTGCCGCATCCCCGGGATGGGGAGGATGAGGGTCCGGTGTTCATTTGCGCGCCGTACGGTTTGGGGTGCGGTCAGCTCTTCGCCGGGTGACATGGCACGCCGTACGGTTTGGGGCGTAGGCGTTAATAATTTGGTTTGAGGGAGGGCGGTGCGGCGGTGGAAGGTGTCGCCGTCGAGCTGGCGGGGCAGTACTTTGTAGTTTAAGGGATGGATGACGGGGTCGCGGGGGATCTTTTTGAGCGCCTCGCGGCGTTGCTCCCTTATGCGCCGCTGCCGCTCTTTTTCAGCAGCTTGACGGCGCTCGTATTCGTAGAACGCCAGCCGCCGGTATTCGCCGTAGTCGCGCAGAAGATAGTATTCGTCGGTGCGGGGCGGCATGCACTCTTCGAAGGTGACTTCGGGGAGCGTGCCGAAGGGTATCTTGCGCCGCATGGGGCGGTAGTCGGCGGGGAGGGCGAGGTCGAGGGCGAGGAACGCCGCGTCGTCGTCCCGCAGGGAGGAGTAGTGGATGAAGGCGTAGCGGAAGGGGGTGTTGCGGCGGTAGTCGCCATGGACGATGACGAATGAGCCCGTTGCGGAGGGGACTCCGGAGACTGCCGCGGCGAGGGCGTTTTCGAAGCCCTCGTTCCAGCGGGTGCATGGGTAGCGGTCGCAGTGGAGCAGGGCGGCTCGGTGGAAGGAGTAGCCCCGGATGGCGGAGTGCCGGCGCGCGGAGGCATGGACAAGGCGGGTGGAGGGCGCCACGGCTCGCGCCTGCTTGAGGGATGTGTCCATGAGGACTCCCCGGGTTGATGGATAGAGATGGTCGAGGTAGCGCATGTAGTCGGCGATGAGGCTGACGTAGCGGTCTTCGGGAT
>WFMA01000173.1 GCA_009177195.1 Bacteroidales bacterium
GATATAAAAAACAACGGAACCGACTAGCGCCTCCGGCGGTGGTGTTTTCCATTACATCTTTCTACTTACATCATTTTATATAGCTTCATCCGTAAATTTCAATGTAATATAATTTATCGTTAAGATTCCTATCTTTAGTGATTTCTTATTTAGCCGGACTATTGGTCCGGTAGTAAATGTGTCTTAGTTAAGTTTTGATATTTCAAACAGAAAGTATCTCGATTCCGAATTAACGGTAGTCTTTCAACATTTCCTGAAGGCGCTGGCGTGCGAAGAAGATGCGGCTCTTGATTGTTCCGAGGGGCAGGTTCATCTGCTCAGCGATTTCATTGTACTTGTATCCTGCAACGTGCATCGAGAAGGGGATGCGGTATTCATCGGCGAAAGAGTCGATGGCTGCGGTGATTTCGTTGGCTGCGATTGATCCGTCGGGAGTTTCGAAGCCAGAGTCCTGCGGGAGGTTCAGATGGTAGAGATCCTCAGTCTGGTCGATGACGGTTGCCGAGCGAACGACCTTGCGGTAGTTGTTGATGAAGATGTTGCGCATGATGGTGAAGACCCATCCCTTGAAATTTGTGTTGTCAACATACTTGTCTTCGTTGTCAAGAGCCTTGAGAGTGGTGTCCTGAAGAAGATCGTAAGCGTCGTCGCGGTTAGCAGTCAGGGTATATGCAAAGTTTAAAAGATTGCTTTGAAGATCGAGAAGTCTTGTTTGAAATGTAGAAGAAGCCATGATGAATATTTTTATTAGGTTAATTATGTTTTGCAATCGCTTCACAAACGTGTTACAAATTGATTACGATGCAAAGTTACGAATTAATTTTAATATGCAATAGCTTTCGTAAGTTTTTTTCTTATTACTCATGTTAATTAACCATTGTTAATTTATAATACACTGATTATATGCGTATTATAAAAATTTCAATTTATTACATAGTTGTTACATATTATTACATATTGCGTAACAATCTGTGTAAATTACTCTTTTTAGGCATGTTACAGCGGCGTAGCACTGTCAACGTCGGCAGTAAAAATCGATTTCCCTATATACATAATTATATATAGGTAGCGATTAGGGGGCTTACATTGGTGTTCAGCGATGCGTTAAGCCTTCGGGCAACTTGTCAGCAAAAATATCGCCCCCGAAAGCCGGAAACTGACTTTCGGGGGCGTTTGAATACGTTTAAACACTCAATAATTGAAATAGCGATGGGCTTATCCGAATTTTGAGATTTTACGCAGGGCATTCTCATTGATTATTTTGATGCGCCTGCCGTCAACAACAAGAATTTTTTCAGCAACAAAACCTGACAGCGTTCTGATGGCATTTGATGTTGTCATATTAGAGAGGTTGGCAAGATCCTCACGAGCCATATATATTTTCAATGTCGCATTGTCGTCCTCATATCCATAGCTGTCGCGCAACGCAATCAACGCTTCGGCAAGACGTCCACGAATATGCTTCTGGGTCAAGTTGACAATTTTTGTGTCGCTACCGCCAAGGTTCCTCGACAGCTCATGAATGAAAAACCATGCGAGTTTAATATTGTTCTGAATTAACTCCTCGACAATATTCATNGGGATAGAGCCAAGNACCGACGGCTCGAAGGCTGCAGCCGTAGAGTTATAGGACTCACCGGCAAAAAACGCTCGGTAGCCAAAATATTGCACCGGGCGTATAAGTCTCAGAATCTGCTGACGTCCGCCAATTCCATCTTTATAAAGCTTCACCTTTCCCTTCAACAGACACCACAAACTTTCCGGAACCTCGTCTTCAGCATATATAATCTGGTTTTTCTTAAAGGTGTGGGTCGTGAAATTTTCCACGATACGGCGCTTTTCGTCACCATCAAGCACAGACCAGATATCCGACAGATCTTCCTGAATAATTTTTTCTAACGTACTTTTCTTAATCATCACAAGTTGTGCATAACAATGTTTTGTAACACATTTGCAAAATTAGCAATAAAAGACGATATAACAACATTTAAGTAAAAAAAGTGACTTTTATCATAGCAAAACGGTAAAATTCTGACAAAATCCTGATATAAAAACTCAAATAACAACCCTTAGCAAGACCATTTTTAACCTAAATTATATACCTTTGCGCTTTGAAACATAATTATTCGCCACAATGAACGATACCCGCAAACGCATTTTTGGCATAATCGGCAAGCCACTTACCCATTCATTCTCCCCCGTATATTTCAATCAGAAATTTGANTCGGAGAATATAAATGCCGAATACCTGAAATTTGAGCTTCCCGACATCGGGGATCTTATGGAAGTTGTCGCTGAATATCCCAACCTGTCGGGGTTAAACGTAACTATCCCTTACAAACAGCAGGTCATCCCCTATCTTGACGAGATAGACGATGACGCAAAGGAGATAGGCGCTGTCAATGTCATCAAGATCACACGCGGCAAGGGGAAAGACCTTCGCTTTAAAGGATATAATTCCGACTGTCCGGCGTTTGCCAATTCGTTGCGACCGCTTTTGTTGCCCGACTCGAAGAAAGCCCTTATTCTTGGAACCGGAGGCGCGGCGAAAGCTGTTCGCCAGGGACTGATAAATCTCGGAATAGAACCGGTGTACGTGTCACGCACAGCCCGTGAAGGCGTTTTAACTTATGAGGATCTCGACGAAACCGTCATGAGCGAGCATACGGTGATCGTCAACTGCACTCCGGTGGGGATGTATCCTCACGAAGACAAGTGTCCTGACATTCCGTACAATCTGCTTACCCCCAAACACATCTGCTACGATCTCATTTACAATCCCGACACTACGCTGTTCATGAAAAAAGCGAGCGCCAATGGGGCAATCGTAAAAAACGGACTTGAGATGCTATTGCTTCAAGCATTCGAGTCGTGGCAAATATGGAATTCATAATATAGATATAAGGATAGTTCACATCACAAAAAATCATGCTTAACGATAAAAAAGCCAGCATGTGCCACGGCATTCTGCTCATAGCATTATTTGCCTGCGCCGCATTTTATATAGGAGAAGCCAACATATTCAAGGAGATTTCGCTCAGCCCCATGATCATAGGCATCATTCTTGGAATGCTATATGCCAACAGTTTGCGCAATCATCTTCCTGAAACATGGGTCCCGGGCATTCAATTTTGTTCAAAAAAAATACTGCGCCTCGGAATCATACTATACGGGTTCCGCCTTACTTTGCAAGATATCGCAGCGGTAGGCACCGCAGGCATTTTGGTTGACGCAATAATCGTGACCGTAACTATCTTAGGCGGAGTCCTAATAGGGAAATGGATGAAAATGGACCGCGACATCACCCTGCTCACATCGATAGGAAGCGGGATATGCGGTGCGGCGGCTGTGCTCGGCGCTGAATCGACAATACAGACAAAGCCTTATAAAACCGCAGTGGCAGTAGCAACTGTCGTCATTTTCGGAACAATCTCAATGTTTCTATATCCGATAGCCTATCGCACCGGTATTCTTGGGCTCGACCCGCAAATCATGGGCATATACAGTGGCTCGACACTTCACGAAGTGGCTCATGCCGTCGGTGCCGGAAACGCCATGGGCGGAGAGATCGCCAACGTCGCAATCATCGTAAAGATGATAAGAGTGATGATGCTCGTGCCGGTATTGCTCATCCTCGGATGGTGGGTGGCGACAAAAGCAGAGAAGAATGCCGCCGAAGGCAAAAAGAGCGGAAAAATCGCAATTCCATGGTTTGCATTAGGATTTCTCGCCGTTATAGGGTTCAATTCGCTTGACCTGTTGCCAACCGCTGTGGTCGACGGCATCAATTATTTCGACACATTCCTTCTGACAATGGCAATGGCGGCTCTTGGAGCTGAAACAAGCATTGACAAATTCAAAAAGGCGGGAGCAAAACCGTTCATTCTCGCACTTATTCTCGACTGCTGGCTAATAGGCGGAGGTTTCCTGCTTGCGAAATATCTCGCGCCCATCTGCCTATAATTCTTTTGCCCTCCATCCTCTTCTCATGCGATTCCTGAATAAGGTTCCATTATTGCCGTTGGCGATATTAACCGCCATCTATGCTTTCATATTAACTGAAATTCAGGATGCCAAGCCGGTGTTGCCCAGCGAGGAAAAGCTACATTGCGGCATAGTGGAGAAAGTTCATGAGACATCAACAGGGCAAGCACTAACTATAAAAAAGATGGACGGCAAGCGGGTCAAGCTTACGGTTCCATCCTTTGAGAAAGAGTTCTTCCCCGGCGACACAATCTCATTTCAGGCAACGCTCCAAGTACCGGCAAGGAGCAATCGACACGAGAATGATTTTGCGAAATGGACAAGACGAAACGGAATAGCCTATACGGCATTCGCCTCGCCCGACAGCATCACAGTCTCCTCGCCATCGTTTCATTATTTAAAGGAGTTGAGCCGATTGCGCTCCTCATTAAGCAGCCTCCTCGCAAGAAGCGACCTTAACGACAGGACATACGAGTTCTTAAACGCTACCATCATTGGCGACACATCATCATTGAGCGACGACACCCGCCAAATTTTCTCAACGACAGGAGTCGCCCATATCCTCGCATTAAGCGGACTTCACGTTGGAATAATCTCAGGCATCATCCTGTTGCTGCTATCTCCGCTATGTCTCATNGGCGGGAGGCGCGCAAGAATACTCATCACCTTGATTCTGCTTTGGATTTACGCAATAATAACCGGGGCATCCCCGTCAGTGACAAGAGCGGTGATAATGGCATCGGCAGTAGGTATCGGCTTCATGTTCGGGAAAAGGAATTTCGCTCTCAACGCCCTTTGCCTCGCCGCCATTCTCATACTGCTTTTTAATCCCCGACAAATAATCACTCCCGGATTTCAGATGTCGTTCATAGCAGCTGCCGCAATAATTTCCGTGTCGCCGCTCATTTCCATAAACCGTCAACAGCGAGTCAGATATTACCTCCTCTCATCCTTGGCGGTCACCGTCATCGCCACTATCTGCGCCGGAGCAATAGCGGCTTTCCACTTCCATTCATTTCCGTTATATTTCATCATCGCCAATCTTCCGGCAGCCGCGCTTCTCCCCCTGCTTCTCTCGGGAGGCATACTTATCNTAGCTTTTGAATTTTTCGGAATACCATCAGGATTAATTTGCGAAGCCATGAACCACGTTTACGACATCCTGCTGTCATTTATCACCTTCATTTCAAAACTTCCCGCGCCTTCAATACATGGGCTGCATTTCCCGTCATGGGTCTTCATTCCCTATTTCATCACAATCGTTCTATTTATAATTTTCGGCTATCTCCGAAACAAAAAGCTGCTTTATTCGGGATGCGCCGGAATAGCATTGACTGCGATATGTTTCGGATGTTCAAGAAAAACATCCGAGCCCGAGGACCACTTCANAGCAAAAGCGGCAGGTCACACAGGAATAGTCTACCGCCACAACAATCGAATGGCGATAATTTCGGGAGCCCCAAAAACGATAAGCAAAGATGCCGCTTTTGAAATAGGACGCACTTACAGCGATTACCTGGAGTTTCATGGCGTAGACTCTGTTTTAGCGATAAACTCACCGATATCATTCGGCAACCTAACCTACGACGGCGTAACAGTGGAAATCTCACAGACCCGCTACCTCATAGTAAACGCCAACAAATATCCCATTCCCAGAAAGCCAATAAGCTATTGCGTTATCGCAAAGGGTTATCGGGGAGATATTGTGAAAACGGCAACCGCCCTGCGCCCCGATACAATTTTACTCGGGGCAGATCTCGACATAAGGCGACATAACCNCTATGCCGAGACCCTCATTCAACATNACATTCCGTTCCGATCGCTTCGATAGCTTCTTGCGGCTTTCACCAATAATTCATATTTTTGTCATCGTTATGGAAGAAGAATTATATTACGACGCAATCGATTTGCTGAAACAGCTGATTGCCACCCCGTCGACAAGCCGTGATGAAGCCAAAGCCGCCGATGCAGTTGAAACATTTATGAAAAAATGCGGATACATGCCGTCGCGCTTCGGAAACAATATCGTCGTTANNGCACCCGACTTTGATTCATCGAAACCCACACTGCTGTTAAACTCTCATATCGACACCGTAAAACCGGCTTCCGGCTGGACCCGAGATCCGTTTTCGCCGACGGAAGAGGACGGGCGTCTTTACGGGCTTGGAAGCAATGATGCCGGAGCGTCGTTAGTGTCTCTGATTGCCGCATTCCGCTACCTGTCGACTCTTCCCCGAGAATATAACATAGTGTTTGCCGCCTCAGCCGAGGAGGAGGTGAGCGGCATAAACGGCATCAGCAGCGTGATACCGCATTTGCCCAAAATCGATGTGGCTATTGTTGGCGAACCCACTGAAATGAATCCTGCAATTTCCGAAAAAGGGCTCATGGTACTGGATGTGGAAGTTTACGGAGAGGCGGGACATGCCGCCAGAAACGAGGGGATAAATGCCATCTACAAAGCCGTTCCCGTGATTGAAGGATTCCGCAACATGACATTCGACCGGCAATCTGACACGCTCGGACCAATCAAACTGTCGGTGACCCAAATCGAAGCAGGAACGCAACACAATGTCATTCCGGCACTGTGTAAACTCGTCGTGGACGTGCGTACGACCGACGCATATTCCAACGAAGACACCCTCCGCCTAATCAGAGAGCGCCTGCCGGAGTGCCGCATCACACCGCGATCGACAAGGCTAAATCCATCGTCAATCTCCATTGACCATCCGCTCGTAAAGCGGCTTGTCATCATGAATCGCAAGCCTTTCGGCTCGCCCACTCTCAGCGACCAAGCGCTGATGCCCTGGCAGTCGGTAAAGCTCGGCCCGGGAAAGTCATCGCGCTCCCATACAGCTGACGAATACATCGAGCTTGATGAAATCCGCGAAGCTATCCACTTATATATCACGTTGTTGGCAAACCTGAAACTCTGAGTCATTGCACCCTGAAAAATTCAGCTATCCAACACATATTCATGTTGTTAAGCCTGCCTAAAAAATATTTTTGACTCATTTCAATATTTTTTCGTAAATTTGTAGATTAACCGACGAAAGTCCTTTTTATAGCCGGAATTACACAAGCATGACTGAGCAATACGACGACCTACAGGCTGAAGAAACTTCGACAGCGCCATCCTATAATTATTCAGGAGACGACATAAAAACTCTTGATTGGCGAGAGCATATCAGGCTTCGTCCCGGTATGTACATCGGCAAACTCGGAGACGGATCGCAAAATGACGACGGCATTTACGTACTAATCAAGGAGGTTCTGGATAATGCGATCGATGAATACATGATGGGCTTTGGCAAGCAGATTGATGTCGAAATCACCGAGATATCAGCTTCAGTGCGCGATTATGGGCGAGGAATACCTCTTGACAAAGTTGCCGATGTATCGTCAAAAATGAACACCGGCGCAAAGTATGACTCCAAAGCGTTCAAAAAATCTGTGGGCCTTAACGGAGTGGGCATAAAGGCTGTCAACGCGCTGTCGACCGATTTTTGCATAACGAGCACCCGTGACGGTCAGTCACGCACCATCGAATTCAAGTGCGGAGTAATGGTGAGTGACAGTGGAATTGTGCCAAGCAAGGAGGCTAACGGGACAAAAGTGACCTTCCAACCCGATAATTCCATATTCCGTGATTTCAAATATCACGAAGAGTATGTGGTGCAGCTTATCAAGAACTATACTTTCTTGAACACAGGCTTATCGATTTATCTCAATGGAAAGCGATACTACTCGCGCAACGGACTCCTCGATCTGCTGAAAGAGAATCTGACCACCGAACCGCTTTACCCCATCATACATTTGACAGGCGAAGACATTGAAGCCGTCATCACCCACACAAAGCAATTCGGCGAAGAATATTATTCCTTTGTCAACGGACAGCACACTACTCAAGGCGGCACCCACCTTACCGCATTCCGCGAGTCAGTGTCACGCACAATAAAGGAACATTACGGCAAGAATTTCGAGTATTCCGACATTCGCGGTGGAATGGTCGCCGCAATATCCATAAAGGTCGAAGAACCGGTGTTTGAGTCACAAACCAAGACCAAACTCGGCTCCAGAGACATGGGTCCCGACGGACCGACTGTGGCAAAGTTCATCGGAGATTTCATCAAAAAAGAATTGGACAACTATCTCCACAAAGAGCCAGAGACAGCCGAAATCCTTCTTAAAAAAATTCAGGAAAACGAGAAGGAGCGCAAGGCTATGGCTGGAGTGACCAAGGCTATCAGGGAAAAGAATAAAAAACTTGCCATCAACAATAAGAAGTTGCTTGACTGCCGGACTCACCTCAACGACACAAAAGGCGACGAGGATAAAAAAATGGCATCGTCCATTTTCATCACCGAGGGAGACTCGGCTGCCGGCTCAATCACAAAAATAAGGAATGTCGACACTCAGGCAGTCTTTTCTTTGCGAGGAAAACCGTTGAACACCTACGGAATGCCTCTCATTGAAGTATATAAGAACGACGAGTTTTCATCGCTGCGGCTTGCTCTCAATATTGAAGAGAGCATCGACGATTTGCGCTACAATCAAGTCATCATCGCAACCGATGCCGATGTCGACGGAATGCACATTCGTCTTCTCCTCCTGACCTATTTCCTGCAATTCTGTCCTGATTTGATAAAAAAAGGACACGTCTATGTGTTGCAAACTCCCCTCTTCCGCGTCAGAAACCGCAAAACCACACGCCGTTCAGGCACGCAAAAAAAATCGTCATCGCAACCAACCGAAGACGTTTATTATTGTTATAGTGATGAGGAACGTATTGAAGCGATAAACAAACTGGGCAACAATGCGGAAATAACCCGATTCAAAGGTCTCGGCGAGATTTCACCCGAAGAGTTCCGTGAGTTTATCGGTCCTAATATACGCCTTGACCGTGTAACGCTCAAAAAGGAGGACGCCGTCGATGAGCTGCTTGAATTCTATATGGGCAAAAACACTGTCGAACGTCAAAATTTTATTATCGACAATCTTGTAATCGAAGATGACTCCCAAATCTCTTGAGCGCATAGCTCTATATCCCGGAACATTTGACCCTTTCACCATAGGTCACCTTTCAATCGTTGAACGAGGACTGACACTTTTCGATAAAATTATAATCGCAGTTGGAATAAACGACGCGAAACGCTGCTATAAGCCCACTGAATCACGACTAAACCATATAAAAGAGATTATGCACTCGGAACCGAGAGTAGAGGTGATAGCTTATAATGGGCTTACCGTTGACGTGGCACGGGAATATGGCGCCAATTTTATCCTTAGGGGCGTACGTACTGTTGCCGACTATGAATACGAACGCAATCTCGCATACGCTAATCGCCAGATTTCCGGAATTGAAACAGTGCTGCTCTATACACTGCCGGAACTTCAATACGTAAGCTCCTCAATGGTTCGCGACCTGCACCGCTATGGCTACGACATCAGCCAATTTGTACCTAACTCAGAACTGATAAACGACTAATTCAAATGAAATCACTCGCATCTACAATCATAGCGCTACTATTAATCTCTGCCACAGCAAAAGCTCAGGGACTAAAATTCACTCCCGAGAGAAAATTACAATATGCCGAAGCTATCATCGCCAACTATTATGTCGAGCCGGTAAATCAGGACACTATCGTGGATGAAGCGATNAAAGCGATGTTGCTTACTCTTGATCCACATTCAGCATATTCNACACCAGAGGAGACCAAAGAGCTCAANGANCCGTTAAACGGCAATTTCAGCGGANTAGGAATTCAGTTCAACANGGCTACCGACACTCTATATGTCATCCAAACGATNTCGGGAGGTCCGTCAGAAAAGGCANGAATTCTGCCTGGTGACAGAATCATCGAGGTCAACGACACTCTGATAGCCGGAGTGAAAATGAAGAACAATGACGTGATGAAACGTCTTCGCGGTCCTAAAGGCACGACGGTCGACGTGAAAGTGAAGCGTCCCGGAGTTCAGGAACTTATTGATTTCACACTCACACGCGACGATATTCCCATTTACAGCGTTGATGCCGCCTACATGGCTGACCCCAAAACGGGATATATACGCATAAGCCGCTTTGCGGAACAGACTCCCGACGAATTCAAGGAAGCGCTTAAAAACTTGAAAAAGGAGGGGATGAAGAACCTCATCGTAGACCTTCAGGATAACGGGGGCGGTTACCTTAACGCTGCCAAGGACATCGCTTCCATTTTTTTGAACAAAGGCGACCTAATTGTTTATACGGAAGGACCTAAAACACCCAATTACACTTACATCGCTGACGGCAACGGAGAATTCCGAGACGGCAAACTCGTGATTCTCGTCAACCAGTACTCGGCTTCGGCAAGCGAAATTCTGTCAGGAGCGATACAGGACCATGACCGCGGAGTAATCGTCGGGCGCCGCACTTTCGGCAAAGGACTTGTGCAGAGACCGTTCCCGTTCCCCGACGGCTCCATGATAAGGCTCACCGTTTCAAAATATTACACACCTTCAGGACGGTCAATACAGAAGCCTTATCAAAAAGGCAAAATCGACAATTATCTCGAAGATATAAAACATCGATATGACGCCGGAGAATTAATGCATTCCGACTCAATACATTTCCCCGACTCTCTCCAATACAAGACATTGCACGCAGGAAGAACAGTATATGGCGGCGGAGGAATCATGCCTGACCGGTTCGTGCCCCTCGATACCACCTGGTATACACCCTATTACCGTGACATTCTTGCAAAAGGCGTTCTATACCAATATGTTCTCAGCTATCTCGACAGCCATCGCAATGAAATCAAGGCTCAATATCCTACCGACATTGCATTCGCTGAAAAATTTGAGGTAACACCCGAAATGATGCAGGAACTGATAGACCGTGCCACAAAAGCCAATATCGAATATAATGAAGAGCAATACAGGCAAAGCGAGATTTTCATGAAACGAATGGTAAAAGCATTGCTTGCTCGCGATATATATGACAACAGTTCTTACTTCAGGATTGTTAATCAAGAAAATGAGGCTTTCATCGAAGCTCTCAAAATTATTAATGATTCTGAAACATACTCTAAATTACTCAAAAAATGATTGACAATACCATAAACCTCGAAACCTCGGAGAAAGCCGTTTTGGTGGGGCTCATAACTCCCCAACAAAACGAGACTAAAGACCNANGAATATCTCGACGAACTCGCATTTCTCGCCGANACTGCCGGAGCGGTAACTGAAAAACGATTCCTGCAGCGTGTCGACTCTCCTAACTCGCGTACTTTTGTGGGCAAAGGAAAACTGGAGGAAATAAGGCAATACATCGAAGACAACGGAATAGGGCTGGCTATATTTGACGACGACCTATCATCGAAACAAGTAGTCAACCTTGAAAGGGAGCTCAAAGTCAAAATTCTTGACCGCACAAGCCTCATTCTTGATATATTCGCAAAAAGGGCTCAAACCGCCAATGCAAAGACTCAGGTTGAACTCGCGCAGTATCAGTATCTGCTTCCGCGCCTTACGAGAATGTGGACCCACCTTGAACGTCAGCGCGGAGGTATCGGAATGAGGGGACCCGGTGAAACTCAGATTGAGACTGACCGCCGTATAATCCTCGACAAAATCTCAAGNCTCAAAANCGAGCNTCANAGTATTGACAANCAAAAGTCAATCCAGCGTAAAANCCGAGGAAAATTGACCCGAGTGGCGCTTGTCGGCTATACCAATGTCGGTAAATCGACTCTTATGAATCTTTTGAGCAAAAGCGATGTTTTTGCCGAAAACAAGCTTTTCGCCACGCTTGACACCACAGTAAGAAAGGTCATTATTGACAATCTTCCTTTCCTGCTCACTGACACTGTAGGGTTTATACGCAAATTACCGACCCATCTTGTCAACTCGTTTAAATCAACTCTTGACGAGGTGCGCGACGCCGATGTGTTGGTGCATGTGGTAGACATCAGCCACCCCCAATTCGAGGAGCAGATTGAAGTTGTCAACAAAACCCTTAATGAAATATGCGGCGAAAACAATGATAAAAAAATGATTATTGTTTTCAACAAAATCGACGCATTCACCTATAAGCCCAAAGATGCCGACGATCTCACACCCGCCACAAAAGAGAATATGTCGCTTGAGGACCTGAAAGCTACATGGATGGCTAAGCTCAATGACAACTGCCTGTTCATTTCAGCCAAAGAACAGATNAACATCGACGAGCTTAAACAGAAAATCTACGACAAAGCAAAAGAAGTGCATACAGCCCGATTCCCTTACAACGATTTCTTATTCCAGAAATATGACGAAGAGGAATTGGCTAGTGACGAAAACGCAAGCACCGATAAATAAACTTCACTCATATTATAATATCCACGTCCCATGGACTACCGCAATCTGAGAGCCGAAGAAATAGAGACAATGCGTCAAAACGGATGCACCGCATCCGACTGGAATAAAATAACGGTTAAAAACGGTTTTGATGCGACCCATTATATAAGAGCGCAATTTTCAGGCGACATTAAACTTGGACTTACTAATGAGCAAGTAATCGGCACCGCCGGTATCATCGCTCCTGCCGGAATCTATGACGCTATCATCCAAAACTGTTCCATTGGCGACAATGTCCACATTTCTAAAGTCAATCAGGGTATCATCAATTATGATATAGCAAACTGCGCATATATAGCCGGAGTAGGTTCAATAATATGCACCGGCTCCCGATCATTCGGAAATGGGACAAAGGTACATGTACTTAGTGAACATGGAAACCGCCAGGTTCCGATTTATGACCGCATGTCAGCTCAAATCGGCTATATGATTGCTTTCTATCGGCATGATAACCGCCTGATTGAATGTTTTGAAAAAATGATTGACGAGTATGCTCTCTCAAAAAAATCATCACGCGGAAAAATCGGGACTTACGCCAAGATAACATATCTCGGATCGGCAACTGACGTCAATTTTGGCGACGAGTCTCTGACCAAAGGCGCTTCTTTGCTTTGGGACGGGACAATAAACGCCCGCGCTTTCATAGGTCCGAATGTCACTGCCGAGCATTTTATAGTGATGTCGGGAGGAAAAGTCGACAAGAACTCAATGATAAAGAATGTGTTCGTCGGTGAATCCGCCGAAATCAGCAACGGTTTCGTGGCTGAAAGCTCTCTGTTTTTCAGTAATTGTGTAATGCACGCAGGAGAAGCTGTAGCAATTTTCGCCGGTCCTCATTGTGTTTCAATGCACAAATCAACTCTCCTTATAGGCGGATATTTTTCATTTTTCAATGCCGGCTCGGGCACCAATCAAAGTAACCATCATTATAGAATCGGTCCCGTCCATCAAGGCATAATGGGACGCGGGTGCAAAACCGCCAGCAACACCTATATTATCTGGCCGGCGAGATTCGGACAATTTTCCCTTGTGGGAGGAAATCACTATAATCACCCCGACACAGTTCAACTGCCGTTCTCTTACGTCTTCGAACGTGACGGAAAATCAATGGTCATTCCTGGGGTCAACGTAGTAACTGCCGGAACTATACGCGACATTCTCAAATGGAAACAACGTGACGCCCGCCCCTCTGATCTTCCTAAATATGATTTGGTAAACTATGCTCCACTCAACCCCAAACTCATAATTAGAGTTTATCAGGCTATCCAATTCCTGAATGAATATTCGAAGAATCCTGACATTACTTCAAAAAAGAATTTCACGATTAACCCCAAATATATAACCCGCGGAAAGCAATACTATGCACTTGTGGTTGATTTTTTCTTCGGAATGATCCTTGCCGAACAACTCATAAAAATGCCGCTTTCCAACTCACGTCCCTTAGGCGAACAGCTCATGCACGAATGCAATGAAGATTTCTCAAAGTGGGCTGATATTGCCGGATTAATATTGCCGATGTCGAGAGTGGACAAACTCATTGACAAAATTAAATCGGGAGAGCTTGATAACCTTGACTCGGTACAGAAAACTCTTGAAAGGGAATTTGAAGCTTATCCTAAATATGCCTGGGAATTTATCTCCTGCTATTTCAAAAAATGTTATAGCCGATCAATTGAAAATGTTACCGCCGAGGATTTAATCTCAATTCTTCAACGATGGATTGAAAGCGTCGACGCATTAGCAGCTTTGCGCCGCCAGGACGCACTCAAAGATTATTCTGAAGAGACAAAAATAGGCTACGGAATTGACGGCGACGACGAAGTGAGAGAGGCTGATTATATCGCAGTCAGAGGACTTTCCGACAAAGACAACCAGATATTTGACTTTATAAACCACTATCATTCAATATCCACTAACGGTTACAAAGCCATTGCCCACATTCAAGAACTGATGGATGGAGTATCGTGATTCAATGGGTTTAACATATTTTATTGAATCCGCAATATAAGCCATTTGCAGTTAATGATGTTTTTATCGTAATTTTGCAGCATCTAATTATCGAATATGAGAAAAATTTTAATCGCAGCAGCTGTACTTGGCATGCTTACAGCCTGCAACTCCGAAAAGAAATGGGAGATTAAAGGAAAAATCAATAGTCTATCCGACTCCCAAATGCTCGTACAGGCATCGGAAAACGGACGTTGGTACACTCTTGACACAATAAAAACAAAAGCCGACGGATCGTTTGAATATAAACACGCTCCTGCAGGATATCCCGACATATATCGTCTTACTGTTGACGGAAAGTCAATATATTTCCCTATTGACAGCGTTGAAACAGTGGTCATCGAATCAGATGCAAAAGCATTCGACACCGATTATAACCTTTCTGGTTCTTCAGAAGCTGAAATGCTGATGGCTGTCGACAAACTGATTAAAGAGAAAGCTACAACCGGAAGCGCCAAGTCTGACTCTCTGCTCAAACGCGAACTCGGAGGAATGATCATAGGTGACCCTTCAGGAATCGTAGCTTACTATATCATCAACAAACAGCTTAACGGCAAAAATCTCTTTGATCCCCGCAACAAAAGCGATAACCGCATAATTGGCGCCGTGGCAAACGCATTCAATGAGAAACGCCCCAACGATCCACGCACCGGTTATCTTGCAGGAATATACCTTGCCAACCGCAACAACGGAGCTCCTGCCGACACCATCGTGGCAAACACCATGTCATATTTCGACCTTGAGCTGAGCGACAATAAAGGCGTGGAACACAAGCTGTCGGACATCGTAAACGGCAACAAGGTGGTGATTCTTAACTTCACCTCTTATCTTGCCGAAGGCTCCCCCGCTCTCAACGTGCTTCTCGCCGATACCTATAAGAAATATCACAATCAGGGATTGGAAATATATCAGGTTTCAATGGATAACGATGAATTCCAGTGGAAACAATCAGCTAAGAACCTGCCCTGGGTGACAGTCTACAATCCCCCCACTCAAGGCTTCACTCTTATTAATAAATATAATATCATAGGGTTACCCACAACCTATATTTTCGCGAACGGCGAACTGGTTGACCGCATTACCGACATGTCAAAACTTGACAGCGAAGTCGCCCGACGGATTTAACGCTCCGATCCGTCAGGATTAAAATTACGGNGGGCAAAGGCAACGCCCTGCCACAAATATATAAACGCCTTGCCGGCAAAGCATCGTCCATGCTTCTGTTCGCGCAAGGCGTTAACTATTATTCGTGGAAGCCATGAATGGCGGTGTTTCATGTAAATAACCACACCCTTCGCTCTGACCACTCCTGCCGGTTGATTTTTACGCACTCCTGTGGTGGGTCCGTTATGAACAGTGATAGTTTCCGGGAAAAAACGCCCTTTAAGCCCTCGCTTCATAGCGGCAAAGAAAAACATCTCCCCTTCCCCGGCAAGAACGCGCCCCGAACCAAGACCTAATTTCGGGCTGAATGCAATTTTCCCCTGCACGGATTCCCGTCTGAAAGCCATCTCCACCTCTGTCACGTAGAAAAAACGGGGAGGATTATTCAAGTCATATTCATAGTCAGCATAACGCTTACCGTCGTCCGACTCAAATTTGAAGAGAGCCAGGTCTATTTCAGGGTGGCGTTCAAACGCCCTGATAACCCGCAGTAGCATCTCGGGAGTATATTTCAAATCATCGTCGGCAATAAGGCATATATCTCCGGTCGATTTCGACAATGCGTAATTCCTGTTTACCGACAGCCCTACCGATTCGTGAGGATAAACCGTTATGTCTCCGCGACATTTCAACGACGGCGGCACTACGGCATCGCCGGGCATTTGCCACGATACTACGTATTGCACCCCGTCAACTTTAGGAAGGTCCATCAATGCCACTCGCTCAATCCCCTTCTCATAGATGGTAGATATCAAAACATCAAGAGTCATGTCAATCAGTAGGATTTTAGTACAATATAAACGGCTTTAACGGCGTTTTATTACAAATTCAGTTTCTTCCGATGGGCGACAAAAGACCAAAAATATCAATAATCGTAGCCACATTCAATCAAGAGAGCACGATAGCGCGCACGCTTGATTCCATTCTCATGCAAGAAGGCGACTTCAGCTATGAAATTATTATCGGTGAAGACTGCTCATCGGATAAGACCCCCGAGATATGCAAAGAATATGCCCTCAAGTATCCTGAACGAATAAAGCTAATTCTAAATACGAAAAACAAAGGACTTGTCGACAACTATTTCGACTGCATTCTTACAGCATCGGGCGACTATATCGCCGATTGCGCCGGCGACGACTATTGGATTGACCCACGAAAACTCGACAAGCAATGCCGCATCCTCGATTCCGACAGTTCAATCACGCTTGTACACACAGGGTGGAACAATAACAATGTAGCCACAGGAGAAATCAGCCCCGCCCCGCAAAACAAGTCAGCCTACCATAAACCTGTCATGGCACAAGGCTCGCTGCTGCTGCCGGTATTGAGCCGCAAATCATCGCCCATCGTTCATTTATGCACGGCAATGTATCGCCGAGACGCTCTTCTCAAATTATATAACGAGGATGAGAGCATGTTTCGCGGAAAAGGATTCACTTGCGAAGACCTGCAAATCATCACTTCGCTTTCCTCAGCTGGGAAAATAGCTTATATCCCCGACATCACACTGAATTATACTGTGGGGATGCCGTCGATATCTTCCGGCGAAAATTTCACGAAATTGTTCAAATTCTACCTCGGCGCAATAAAACAAACCCGATATATTCAATTGAAATACCGGATTCCCGACAATGAGCTGAAAGACTATTATCGCACCGATATAGCCTACATAATTGCCTGCGCTTTCAATGCCGGAGATTGGGACCGATGCCTTACCGGGGCTGATTTGGCAAAAGAATATGGAGTAAGACTGCCCCTGAAGAGCCGTATATTGATACAGATAAGCGCGATCAAGCAGCTCCGTGACTTAGCGTTGAAAATAAAAACCGCACTCCGCCGATAAACACACTATCCTCATGCCAACACCCTCGCAACTGCTCACTATAGTAATCCCGGTTCACAATCGCGCCGACTTGATAGAACGGACTCTTGATTCAATCTACAATCAAGACATACGCCCCATTTCACTGATTCTGGTCGACAACAATTCTTCCGACAAATCCATGTCGGTGATGGAGAAATGGAGACGCAATCACCAGGCAACCGACTTCGACATAACCATCACATCAGAAAACACCAAGCAATCGGCATCAGCCGCGCGCAATAAAGGACTGGCACTCGTGAAAACGCCCTACGTGATGTTCTTTGATTCCGACGACACGATGCGTCCGTCCCACGTGAGGCGGGCGGCTCAGGCATTCTACGACGATCCGGAACTCGACATCGCCGGATGGGATATACTGTTTCATTCCGCCGACGGCAAAACAGCCATAAGACCGTTCGCCGATCGCGATGCGCTCTTCCGCCACACGTTCAACGCCACGCTGTCGACATTGCGATATGCAGTTAGCGCCTCGCTTATCCGCGCTGTCGGAGGCTGGAACGAATCAGTCAAGGGCTGGGACGACTACGAACTCGGCATGAGATTGCTTGAACGGAATCCTAAAATGCTGAGGCTCGGGAACGAAATAACGGTTGACGTATTCGAGACAAAAGTGTCGCTCACCGGCGCCGACTACTCGTCGCGCGCAAGTCAATGGGAAAATGTCCTTAACCTGTGCGAGCGATATTTCAAAAGAAATCACTGGAATACTGACTGGATAAATCTGCGCCGCATCGTGTTGTCGGGACTATACGGGCGTGAACAGTCTCAGGAATCAAGCCGCCTGCTCGACGAAACGCTCATGGCTGAGCGTTCGATCTACAAAAAAGCGCTATACCGCTTTGCCTATTTCTACACAAAACATGGCGGGAGAGGAATACATTTGATCCTGAGACATATTTTATAAAAATGTTTAAAAACAAGTTTCCAAATTCTTTTTATCACTAAAATTTCACTATCTTTGTAGTGTAATTAAAACAGGAAATTCGAAGCTAAGGGGTCTCGCCTGACGGTCGGGATTCTTTAATTTTTTAGTCTAACTTTAAAATACTATATAATCATGGCGATCACTTACATGACTCGTGAAGGGTACAAAAAGAAAATGGATGAAATCGCTTATCTTGAAACAGTTAAGCGCCCTGAAATATCACGCGCCATCGGAGAAGCTCGTGACAAAGGGGACTTGTCGGAAAACGCCGAATATGATGCGGCTAAAGAGGCTCAGGGAATGCTGGAAATGAAAATTTCCCAGCTCAAGGATCTTGTGGCAAACGCGCGCATCATAGACGACAGCAAGCTCAACAATGAAGTTGTGCAGATTCTGAACAAAGTCAAGATCAAGAATATTGCCAATGGAATGACCATGGAATATACCATCGTCGCTGACAGCGAAGCCAACCTCAAAGAGAAGAAACTCGCGTCAAGCACTCCTATAGCGCAAGGCTTGCTCGGACATAAACTCGGAGAAGTCGTTGAAATCAAGATTCCGGCAGGAATAGCCAAGTTTGAAATCGTAGAAATATCGTTCTGACAATGGCAACCATCTTCAGTAAAATCGCAGCCGGCGAAATCCCAAGCTACAAAGTGGCTGAGGATGAAAAGCACTATGCTTTTCTCGACATTAATCCCGTCGCGCCCGGACACACTCTTGTAATTCCTAAAAAAGAGGTCGATTATATCTTCGACCTTTCCGATGAGGAATATAGCGAGTTGCAGTTGTTTGCCAAGCGTGTAGCCGCAGCGATGAAACAATCGCTCCCTTGTTCGCGCGTCGGAGTCGCAGTGATGGGACTTGAGGTGCCCCACACCCACATCCATCTTATTCCCATCAACAAAGAGAGTGACATGAATTTCTTCAAAGAGAAGCTCACTCTCGACGATAAGGACATGAGAGATATCGCAGCGTCCATTGCCGAAAAATTCAAATAGCCGGCACCGCCCACGCAACCTTAATCATCTCTGCTGCAAAACGCCTTTTTAAACCAAAAAGCATCAGCAGAGATGATTTTTTATTCTCTTATTAGCGCAATTTACAAAATTTTGACTATATTTGGAGGATGATTATAGATGCCTGCGCATGGCATGTTCCCTGCGCTGCCAATTTAACAGAATAACCTTATGGAACTACATGACCTTTCCCTGCAGGAAGAAAACACCGAAAGGGATATCTTGAACGGTGGTGAGCAATCTCCCACAGAAATTGAAGAAAGTGCAACGGTTGAAGTTATTGATGCCGATGAAAAACTAAGCAATGAGTCAACTGCGAAAAAGTATTTGACAAAAGAAGAAATAATTGCCGCCTTAAAAGAATTGACTACAAAGGACGGCAGCGAAATATCACGAGATGAAATAACTCATCTCAAACAAGCTTTTTTTGCCATCAGGAAAAATGAACTGGCTGCTGAAAAGCAAGCATTCCTTGAAAAAGGAAATGAAGAAGCGGCGTTCGCACCCATGCCTAATGAGGACGAGGAACTTTTCCAGTCGCTCATGAAAGAGTTGAAAGAGAAAAAAGCGGCATATATCGCTGAAGTTGAAGCTCTTCGACAGGCAAATCTGGCTAAAAAACTTGAAATTATTGAAGAACTTGGCAAACTTGCAGAAGACACCGACAATGTGAACCGCACATTCCCGCGATTCCGTGAGCTTACACAAGAGTTCAAAAACACAGGTGAAGTTCCTCCCACCGAAACCACCGATCTTTACCGCAATTATTCAAATGCGGTAGAGCGCTTCTATGACCGCTTGAAAATCAACAAAGATCTTCGCGACTATGACTTCAAGAAAAATCTTGAGCAGAAGCAATTGCTGATTGACGAAGCAGAAAAACTCGCCGAAGAAAACGACGTGATTTTAGCTTTTCGACGCTTGCAGGAGCTGCATGACAAATGGCGTGAAACCGGTCCGGTAGCAAAAGAAATCAGAGAAAGCGTGTGGGAAAAATTCAAAGACGCTTCCGCAACCGTCAATAAACGATATCAAAACTTCTTCGAACAACGCAAAGCTCGTGAACGCGAAAATGAAGAAAAGAAAAATGAAATCTGCGAGCGAGTTGAAGCATTTGATTTTTCTTCATTGAAAAGCTATGCAGCTTGGGAGGAGATGACGAAAAGCATCCTTGAAGCGCAGCAGGACTGGAAAAAACTCGGATTTGCGTCAAAAAAAGTAAATAACACGCTGTTCGCCCGTTTCCGTGAAACGTGTGACAAATTCTTTGCCGCAAAAGCAGAGTTTTTCAAAAATATCCGTGAAAACCATTCTGCTAACCTCGACAAAAAAATCGCTCTCTGCGAAAAAGCCGAGGCACTCAAAGAAAGCACTGACTGGAAAGCGACAGCCGATAAACTCGTGGGACTGCAAAAAGAGTGGAAGACTATAGGAGCGGTTGATAAAAAACACAGCGATGCCGTGTGGGAACGCTTCCAGCAGGCATGTGACTACTTCTTCGACCGTCGCAAGAAAGCCACATCAAGCACGAGAAAGGCTGAGCAGCAAAACTTAAAGGAAAAGAATGCCATAATCGACAGTCTTAAATCGCTTTCGCTTGACACCCCGAGAGAGGATGCGATAAAGACAATTAAGGATGCGATCGCAAAATGGCAGCAGGTAGGGCATGTGCCTTTCAAAGACAAAGATAAAGTCTACAATGCCTACAAGGAAATTGTAGACAAACTCTATGATCACTTCGATGTCAAAGAGACACGCGCCAACATGGCTAATTTCGCCAATGACATCAACGAAATAGCCAACGATGAAAACAAACTGTATCGCGAACGCGAACGCCTTGCCCGAGCATGCGAACAAAAGCGCAGCGAGTTGAAAACCTACGAAAACAATCTTGGCTTCTTCAACATCACGTCAAAAAGCGGAAATTCGCTTCTCAAAGACACTGAGCGCAGAATGCAGCGAATCAAAAACGACATCGCCGAGCTGGAAGAGAAAATTAAATTGATTGACAGCAAACTATAATATTTCAAGACTAATAAAAAGCATTTCAATAGAATAGGAATAATTCTTACGTTTAACCTGAAAAGCTATAAATAAGTGTCCTCGAGTAAAATTGAGGACACTTAAATACATTTATCTAAAATAATACGATTTTGTACAGTAAACGCAGATACGGAAAATATCTTCATGCGGCAGAGACCCTCGTA
This sequence comes from Bacteroidales bacterium, assembly GCA_009177195.1. Taxonomy (GTDB): domain Bacteria; phylum Bacteroidota; class Bacteroidia; order Bacteroidales; family Muribaculaceae; genus Muribaculum. The sequence continues at coordinate 21,568 of WFMA01000173.1, forward strand.
GGATTTCTGATGGTGAACCTGGCTTTTCTAATAGCGAGTTTATCGGATGAATTCGTAGTGGGATTCCGATGGAAGGTGACCTGGTTGATAGTAAACATATCCTATCTCCCGGTTGTCTATATGCGTTCAAACCTGAATCAAACACGCGCCACCCATCTTGACATCATAGTCAAGCACGCATTTCAAGCGGCATGCGTGCATGCATTGTTTTTCTTCACTATTCTCACATTTCTTAATTCGTGGGTCCACAATATGTCATTCTACCTGTGGTTCTATGGATTATTGTTTTTCCTCTTGCCGGTGGGGTGGGTTACGACTCGACTCTGCATAAAACAGATCAGGCGAAAAGGAATAAACTATACACGAGCCATTATAATTGGCAACGGAAATACGGCATTTCGTCTTCATGAAGAGATGCTCGGCGATCCCGCCTACGGCTACCGTGTGCTCGGCGTATTCGCACAGTCCCAAGGAATCATTCCCGACGATATTTATCGCGGCGGGTTAGATGATCTTGAAACCTTTGTGATTGAAAACCATGTGGACGAGATTTACTATGCCACATCGGGAGAAGATATCGAGACATTTAGCAAAGTTGTAAAGATTGCCGACGATTCGGTAGTGCACTTCTACTACGTGCCTCAAGTAAGCCCCTACGTGACAAGAGTGGGAGAGTTGTCAAATATAGGGCGCGTGCCGATTCTGTCCATCCGGAAAAATCCGCTTAAAAATCCGCTTAACCGCATAATGAAACGCGGATTTGACCTTGTATTCTCCTCCATGTTCCTGATTGTCTCCCCTATAATCTTCCTCCCCATCATTATNGCAGTTAAATTGTCTTCCCCNGGNCCGATANTTTTCAAACAGAAACGNACAGGTTATCTCGGAAGAGAGTTCTATNGNTATAAATTTCGCACNATGAGANTGAACNACAGCAGCGACAGCAAGCAGGCAAGCCGCCACGACTCGCGCATAACCAAAGTGGGCAAATTTCTGCGCCACACGAGCATGGATGAACTGCCCCAATTCATAAATGTTTGGCTGGGCGACATGTCGGTAGTAGGTCCCCGTCCCCACATGATCAAGCACACCGCATACTATACTGAACTGATCGACAAGTATATGGTGAGACATTTCATTAAACCCGGAATAACGGGATGGGCGCAAATCACAGGCTATCGAGGAGAAACCAATGAACTGTGGCAAATGGAAAAACGAGTTGAATGTGACGTGTGGTATATTGAACACTGGAATTTCTTCCTTGACCTCAAAATAATCCTCCTCACTGTAATAAATGCGATTCGCGGCGAAGAAAACGCATTCTAATTTTGCTAAAGTGAACGATAGCACATTCTTATCAAAGGCAAAAGCCCTGTTGCGAAAATTCTACGGCTATGACGAATTTCGAACCGGGCAAGAAGAAATCATTTCAGCGATAGCCTCGGGACGCGACACTCTCGTGCTGATGCCAACAGGCGGAGGGAAATCTATATGCTATCAGCTGCCCGCAATTGTAGCCGACCGATGCTGCGTCGTCATCTCCCCGCTCATTTCCTTGATGAAGGATCAAGTCACAGCACTCGAAGCAAACGGTATCCCGGCAGCCGCAGTACATAGCGGCAATGACGACATAACGAACCGCACGGCGATGGAAGAGGCATTCAAAGGTCACATAAAACTCCTCTACATGTCGCCCGAACGCCTTGTGACTGAAATGAGGCATAACGATTTCAGCCGATGGGTAAGTTTTTTCGCTGTCGACGAAGCCCATTGCATATCTCAATGGGGGCATGACTTCCGCCCTGAATACGCAGAGCTCGGCAGTATCAAAAAGCTATACCCCGATCTCCCCGTAATAGCCCTTACTGCAACTGCCGACAAGCTCACACGCAATGACATTGCCGAAAAACTGTCGCTTAAAAATCCTTTCATCTATATATCATCGTTCGACCGACCTAATATTTCCATTTCCGTAATGCCAAACCCGGGCAAAAAAGATAAGATGAGAATTATCGAACGGATGATCGACAAATATCCCGACGACAGCGGTATAATATATTGCCTTAGCCGGAAAAATGCGGAATCCATGAACGCCGAACTAAGGTTGAGAGGATATGACAGCACTGTATATCATGCCGGACTATCGGCGGTTGAGCGAGACAACGCGCAAAACTCGTTTATTTCAGGCGACACTAAAATAGTGTGCGCCACGGTAGCGTTCGGAATGGGCATTGACAAGAGCAATGTAAGATGGGTAATTCACAACAATATGCCCAAAAACATCGAAAGCTACTATCAGGAAATAGGGCGCGCAGGAAGAGACGGATCTCCCGCTGAAGCCCTGATGTTCTATTCATTCGCCGACGTCGCCGCCATAAGAAAATTCATCGAAGAATCAGGCAAACCGGGCATTGACAACACAAAACTCATCAGAATGAAAGAATTTTGTGAAAGTTCCGTGTGCCGGCGGCGCATATTGCTCAACTACTTCAATGAAACCCTCAATCACGATTGCAAAAACTGCGACGTGTGTCTCAACCCTCCCGAACGTATCGACGGCACTCAGATAGCTCAAATGGCGCTTAGCGCAATGATCCGAATCAACGAAAAGGCTGGAGTGACATTGCTGATAGATATACTTAGAGGATCGACTCGCGCTGAAATTTTCGAGAATGGATTTGACAAAATAAAGACCTACGGAGTAGGTAGAAATCTTTCATTTGCCGAATGGAATTTCTACATGGTCCAATTGCTTCAGTTGGGAATTGTAGATATTGACTACGCCGACAGCAATCATCTGAAAGTGACGCAATATGGCAAGACGGTATTGAGGGGTGAAACTCAGGTGAAACTCGCCAAATATAATCGAGAGGCTGCCACAAAGGTTATTGAGCCCGAGAAAAAGAGCAGGTCAGTCAAGAAGTCCAATCCTGCCGAGCAACTTTTTTCCGTTCTAAAAAATCTCAGGGCCGAAATAGCTCGCGAAGAGAAGATCGCTCCTTATCTTGTGTTTTCCGATAAAACATTGCTGGAAATGGTAAAACACCGTCCAACCACTTTGATGGCTTTCAACTCCATCAACGGCGTCGGCGAAAAGAAAAGTATAAAATACTGGTTCAGGTTCACATCTCTTATTAAGAAATTCATATAAATCCCCAGCCCGATGGCACATCCGANAGAGTATCTGAAAAAAATCTTCAAACTTTCNCCTGAGCAAATAGATCAAGTTGCAACACNCATAGTGGAGAAGCAAATGCCCAAAGGCAGCTTTATCGAGCGCAGCAATCAGTCGACCGAATCATATTATATAAAGAAAGGAGCGGCACGCGCCTTTTATACCAAAGATGGAAAAGAGCACACGGTAGCATTCGCATTTGACGACGAATACCTTCTCACAAAACTTATGTCGGCGAGCGAGTCTATGATTATAACAGTGACTTTTCTTGAAGACACTGAACTGATCTATATTCCTCATTCTCGATTAAGGGAGGCNATCAATAATATAACTACCGAAAAATCNCCTGAAGCGCTNCTGTTTTATCACGCAGGGNTACAACAATATCTCGCCTACCTTGAAGAGAGGCTCTACGTGTTTCAGAGCATGAATGCCAAAGAGCGCTATGACTGGGTTATGACNCGCTATCCTCGACTGCTTGAATACGCAACAGTGACCCAAATATCATCCTTTCTCGGACTGACAAAAGAAACACTATATAGAATACGTTCAGGAAAATACTGATTAAACATAATAAAAAAACGGGCATGCCGCTTGACATGTCCGTTTAAACGTGTAGTGTTCAATTTCGAATTAATCTGCCTGCTGAGCCAACGGAGCAGGAACATTGTAAACTCGAGTTGCAAGTTCACGGTCGAGAGTATAGAGAGCCAGTCCGTCATTGCCTATCNATTTAAGNCGNNCAATCATNNTGCGNGCCNTNTCTTNTNCCNCNACCTGCTCTGAAACAAACCAATCAAGTNTTCCGNGAGTAGCATANTCATNTNNTGACTCAGCGAGCGCATANAGGCTGTTGATCATAGCAGTCACCTTCTCTTCATGAGCAAGGGTAGCTTCAAAAGCTGCCAACGGAGACTCCCAGTTAGTTTCAACAGCTGCAATCGGCTCCAAAACCACTCTGCCTCCGCGAGAATTCAGATAATTGATAAAAATCTCGGCATGAGCCTGCTCTTCTTTAAATTGAATACGGAACCAATTGGCAATACCGGAATTACCCTCAGCTTCAAAGTGCATCGCCATTGACAAATAAAGATAAGCCGACCAGAACTCAGCGTTAATCTGCGCATTCAATGCGTCTTGAATTTTACCATTAATCATAATACTGTTATTTAATTTCCTCTAAATAAAAAATAGTTGTTCCAAGATAAAATGCTTTTTACCCATAATAAGTTCACGAAACAAGCCTAAATAAACCATCATAAAACTTAAAAAAGTTTAAATATGCGAAGAAATATGACATTTATCATATTCTGTCCCATTTACGGTCAGTAACTTTGCACCTTGAAAAAGTAGATAAAAACCAAAATTAGGAAAACAAGAACATTAATGTATAATAAAATTTTTATGGAATTGAACGTAACGAAGTCTGCCGGAATGGTACTGGCATCGGCTTGCTTAATGATTCTTGCCTCATGTGGAGGAGGACAAGGACAAATGATGCAGCAAGCAGCTCCTGAAATTAAAACAATGAATGTAAGTTATGGAGCTTCTGAATTGGAAAGTTCGTTTCCCGCAACAATCAAGGGACGCACTGACATCGATATCCGTCCTCAGGTAACAGGATTCATCACAAAAGTGCATGTCGACGAAGGTCAGCAGGTGAAAAAAGGACAAGTTCTCTTCACTCTTGACCAAGTACAGTTTCAAGCTGCCGTTGAATCAGCCCAAGCTGCCGTAAAAGTTGCCGAAACCGCTGTTTCAAATGCCGCTCTCACTGAAAAAAACAAGCGCCAGCTTCTTGAGAAGAATATTATCAGCGACACTGAATGGCAGCTTGCTGCCAATTCGCTGGCTTCGGCACAGGCTCAGCTCGCTCAAGCTAAAGCTAATCTCGTGAACGCACGCAAGAATCTTGCCTATACAGTTGTCACTTCCCCAAGCGACGGTGTCATCGGTACAATTCCCAACCGCGAAGGCTCGCTTGCGTCACCCTCTTCAGCACAGCCGTTGACCACCGTCAGCGACAACTCGGAGGTATATGCCTATTTCTCTTTGAACGAAAAAGACATCCTCAACCTCACTCAGAATGGGACAAAGTCGCTCAATGCTTCGGTCAATGAAATGCCTGAAGTTTCTTTGCGTCTTGCTACCGGCGAACTTTATCCCGTGAAAGGAAAAGTAGCCACAGTGTCGGGCGTGATCAACAACACTACAGGCGCCGCTACCGTTCGCGCCCTTTTTGACAACAAGAGCGGCATGCTGAGAAGCGGATCAACCGGACAGGTGCTTATCCCCAACGATTTCCAGGATGTGATTATCATACCGCAAGGAGCAACAAGCGAAATCCAGAATATCCGCTTCGCCTATGTGGTGAATGACAGCAACAAAGTGGTGGCAACCCCTATTCAGGTATCATCAATGAGCGATGGTAAAAATTTCATCGTGACCTCAGGTCTTGAACCGGGACAACGCATCGCCATTGAAGGAATCGGAACAGTCGTAAGAGACGGTATCACCGTTAAACCTGTCGACGCAGAACAAGCCGCCGCACAACCGCAGGCTGAAGCTCAACCCGAGACTAAGTAATCAACACAGCTTATTAAACCAACACTACATTTCAAGACAATCAAGCTGACATGAAATTAGATACTTTTATTAACCGCCCGGTACTATCGACGGTTATATCAATCTTCATTGTGCTGCTGGGTTTGATTGGATTAACATCTCTTCCAGTCACCCAGTATCCGGATTTGGCTCCGCCTACAATCCGTGTGTCCACCACTTATACCGGTGCGAATGCGCAGGCTGTGCTGAATTCAGTCATAGCGCCCCTTGAAGAATCAATAAACGGAGCCGAGGGTATGACCCACATGGAATCAACCGCTACCAACACCGGCTCAGCTGACATTACCGTCTACTTCAAGCAGGGCTTCAATGCCGACATGGCTGCGGTAGACGTTCAGAACCGTGTAGCAAAAGCCACCAATCTCCTTCCTTCGGAAGTAACGCAGGTGGGTGTGCTGACACAAAAACGCCAGACCTCAATGCTTATGGGTGTCGCCCTATATTGCGACAATGGCGAATATGACCAGACATTCATCGACAACTATATGAAGATTAATGTCATTCCGCAGTTGCAGCGTGTAAACGGTGTGGGCGACGTGATGTCATTCGGCGCCGACTATTCAATGCGTGTGTGGTTGAAGCCCGACGTGATGGCTCAGTACAAACTGATGCCGTCCGACGTGTCGGCTGCGTTGCGCGAGCAAAACGTCGAAGCAGCTCCGGGTTCATTCGGAGAACGCGGAGATCAGTCATTCCAGTATACTATTAAGTATAAAGGACGCTTGACATCTCCTGAAGAATTCGAAAATATCGTGATAAGCGCCACTCCCGACGGACAGGTGCTTAGACTCAAAGACGTGGCTGACGTGGAACTCGGAAAAGTTACTTACGGCTTCAGCAACGGACTTAACGGATATCCCGCAACCTCTGCGATGATATTCCAAACCGCAGGTTCAAACGCGACACAGATTATCAAGGACTGCGAAAAAGAGGTGAATCTTCTTGCCCAGGATCTTCCTACCGGTCTCCATTTCGCAATCCCGATGAACAACAACGACTTCCTTGAAGCTTCAATCCACGAGGTTATCAAGACTCTTATTGAAGCGTTCATCCTTGTGTTCTTCGTAACCTACGTGTTCCTTCAGGACTTCCGTTCAACTATTATTCCCGCCATCGCAATCCCGGTTGCGCTTATCGGTACATTCTTTATAATGTATCTTATCGGGTTCTCAATCAACCTCATCACCCTTTCAGCTCTCGTGCTTGCAATTGCGATTGTGGTCGACGACGCGATTGTGGTGGTCGAAGCGGTCCACGCTAAACTCGACGTGGGATACAAGAGCTCACGCAAGGCGGCAATCGATGCGATGACCGAAATCGGCGGCGCCATCATATCAATCACCCTGGTCATGATGCTCGTGTTCATCCCTGTGTCATTCATGCCCGGCACTTCGGGAGTGTTCTATCAGCAATTCGGTTTGACAATGGCTATAGCCATCGGTCTTTCGGCATTGAACGCATTGACCCTCTCACCCGCTCTCTGCGCCGTGTTCCTCAAAGCTCACGATGACGACTCTTCGCTGAAAGAGCGCATGGGGACAGCCTACTCAGAAGCAGCAAAAACGATGAAGAAACGCTATGCTTCAGCATGGAAACTCAACCTCCCCCCGCTGGTAACATTCCTGTTCCTTGCCGCAACCATCACATTCATGGTACTTGGATGGTATCAGTTTAATGTTATCTGGAAACTTGCAGTTGCGGCAGTTTGCGCGATTATCGCAATCATGGGTATCTTCAGCGACCGTTTCAAAGCCGGTTTTGAACTTGGCTACAATAGATTGCTGAAAATCTATAATAAAGCTACCGCATTCTTTATCCGCCACAAAATCACGGCATTCGGAACTATCGCCGTTGCTGTAGCGATTCTCGTATGGTTAATGTCTATAACACCGACAACTCTTGTGCCTAATGAAGACACCGGATACTTGTTTGCGATGCTTGACATGCCTCCCGGCACATCACAAGAACGCACCTCAGCCGTGCTCGATGAAATCGATGAAAACATTCTGAAAATACCCGGAGTGAAATACACTCAGAAAATCATGGGTTATAGCTTCCTTGCCGGACAAGGAAACACCTATGGTACAATCATCGTGAAACTGGATGACTGGTCGGAACGCGACGAGTCGAGAACAAATGAAGCGATTCTTGCCCAAATATATGGCATGACTTCCAAAATCAAAGACGGCCGCCTTGTAGCGTTCGCTCCGCCTATGATTACAGGTTATTCGCTTACCAACGGTTTTGACTTGAAGATGCAGGATAAGACCGGAGGTTCGATTGACAAATTCTACGGAATTGTGCAGAACTTCCTGGGGCAATTGATGGCGCAACCTGAAGTGCAGATGGCTTACTCAACATTCAATCCCGCATTCCCCCAGTACATGATTGATATTGACGCGGCAAAAGCAAAACAGGCAGGAATCAGCCCCTCCACCATTCTCTCTACTCTCCAGGGTTATTACGGTGGTATGTACGTCAGCAACTTCAACCGCTTCGGTAAGATTTACCGTGTGATGATGCAGGCATCGCCCGAGTCACGCGTATCGCCCGAGACACTCGGTTCCATCAAAATCAGAAACGGCAACGAAATGGCGTCGCTCTCCAACTTTGTAACTCTTACAAAAGTTTATGGTCCTGACTTGCTGAACCGCTTCAACATGTTCACCTCAATTTCTGTCACCGGACAACCGGCACCGGGATATACCTCGGGAGACTGTCTTGCAGCTGTCGAGCGTGTAGCAGCGCAAACGCTGCCTCAGGGTTACGGATATGAATATTCAGGTATGACACGTGAGGAAGCCAACACCTCGGGCAACGCCACTGCTATGATTTTCGGGCTATGTCTATTGTTTGTCTATCTTCTTCTGTCAGCTCAATATGAAAGCTACATTCTTCCATGGGCGGTTATTCTTTCTATACCGTTCGGTCTTATGGGCTCTTTCATTTTCGCCGACATCGAAGGCATCTCAAACAACATCTATCTGCAGATCGCCCTCATCATGCTTATCGGTCTTCTCGCAAAGAACGCCATCCTCATTGTAGAGTTTGCACTTGAACGCCGACGCATGGGTATGTCGGTGGTGAATGCGGCAATCCAGGGTGCGTCAGCCCGTCTTCGCCCTATACTCATGACCTCGCTCGCCCTCGTCATCGGACTTCTGCCGATGATGTTCGCCCACGGAGTAGGAGCCAACGGTAACCGCGCCCTCGGAACAGGAGCCATCGGCGGTATGTTAATCGGTATGATTCTACAGGTGCTCATCGTTCCTGCCCTGTTCGTGGCATTCCAGTTGATTCAGGAGAAAATATCTCCGCTCAAATGGGAGGATACCGACAACACAGGTCTGCAATCGGAAATCGAACAATATTCCCGTTAATAATCTAATCTTAGAAACGATATGTTCAACAAGATATCTCGTATGGCACTAATAATTGTAAGTGTGGGAGCTCTTTCGAGCTGCCACATTTACAAAAAATTTAGCATGCCCACTGATAATGAAGCGACAGCCCAGTATGCTGAAGCTCTTGACAGCGAATCAAATCCCGACGCTTTCGGAAACCTGAAATGGCAGGACGTGTTTACGGATCCCGCCTTGGCGCAATTGATTCAAACCGCGCTTGACAACAATGTCGATCTGCAAAACGCTAAACTCAATATCGACATCGCTCACGCCCGCCTGAAAGGGGCGAGATTGTCTTACCTGCCGGCAATAGCGTTCAATCCCAACGGAGCCGGAGCGTCATACGACCACTCGACAATCAACTGGACTTACCAGCTCCCCATCGCAGTAAGTTGGGAAGTTGACCTTTTCGGCAAACTGCTTAACTCAAACCGCAGCGCAAAGGCTGCTCTTCTCCAGAGCGAAGCTTATTGTCAGGCAGTGCGCTCACAGCTCATCGCCGGTACCGCTAACTGCTACTACGCAATCGCTATGCTTGAAAAGCAGCTTCAGATAAGCCGCCAGACAGCTGAATACTGGAGCGAAAGCGTTCAGGTGATGAAAAACTTGAAACTGGCAGGACGTGTCAGAGAGACTGCAGTGGTGCAAAGCGAAGCGAACTACTACAGCATCCTTGGCTCAATCACCGATCTCGAAGTGTCGCTTCATGAAGCTCAGAACACCTTGTCATTGTTGCTCAACACCGAACCCCGCACTTGGGATGTTCCGGTAGGCGCCACGTTTGTCGCTCCGACGATAATAAGAGAAGGCGTTCCAATGAGAGAGCTTGCGTCACGCCCTGATGTCCGTGCCGCAGAACAGTCACTTGCCATGGCTTATTATGCTACAAATCAGTCACGCGCCGCATTCTATCCCGGATTAACTCTCACATCCAACGGCGGTTTCACCAACCTTCTCGGTTCAATGATCGTAAATCCAGGAAAATGGTTCATCCAGCTTGCAGGATCGCTGTCAGCTCCACTATTTGCCCGCGGACAGTTAATTTCAAATCTTGAGGCTACAAAGGCTCAGCAGAAACAAGCGATGAACAATTTCGAGCACACTTTGATGAGCGCAAGTTCAGAAGTGAGCAACGCATTGGTGCTTTATGCTAAAAACAGCGAAAAAGCTGAATTGCTCGTACATCAGGTAGAAAAACTGGAAAAAGCAGTGGAATATACCGAAGAATTATTAACTTTAGACGGTTCATCGACCTATCTTGAAGTATTGACCGCCCAACAGAGCCTCCTCGCCGCCCAGATTTCACAGGCTGCATGCGAGAATGCAAAAGCTCGTGCGGCAATCAATCTCTATCAAGCGCTCGGCGGTGGACGTTAATGAATTAAATTTAATACCTGTAAAATTATGATTAGCCCGCTATCTCATGTAGATCCCTCCGCTAANATCGGGAAAANTGTCANGATCCACCCTTTCGNNTACATCGACGCTGATGNAGAGATTGGCGACGATTGCGAAATCATGCCGTATGCAAGCATCATACGAGGCACCACGATGGGTAAACACAACAAGGTGTATCAAGGCGCCATAATCGGCGCCGATCCCCAGGATTTCCGTTGGAAAGGAGAAAAGACCTATTGCCACATAGGCGATAACAACACCATTCGTGAATACGTAATCATCAACCGAGGCATCCATTCGACCGGAGGGACTTTCATCGGCGACGACTGCTTTATCGCGGCAGAGACCCACATAGGTCATGACAGCGTGATTGAAGGCAAGTCGGTACTTGGCAACGGTGTAATGATAGCCGGAGACTGCAAGGTGGGAAAATGTTCCATTTTGTCTTCAGGAGCCATGCTGCACGAACGCAGCGAAATAGGCGACTGGGTGCTCATCAAAGGCGGTTGCCGCATTCTTGGCAATGTACCTCCCTATGTTGTAATCGCTCACAATCCGGCTTCATATTNTGGTATCAACGCNATCANCATGAACAAGCATGGATTCACGCCTGAACAGATTGACGACGTGGCGAAAAGCTATCGTCATCTCTATCAATCAGGCACCTCGGTGTTCAATGCATTGCAGCGCATCGAGGCTGATGTGGAGCCAAGCGATATCCGTTCAAATATCGTTGATTTCATTCGTCAACACGGCATGAAAATTGTAGCGATTCCGACAGAACTCGAATAAACAGCCTGCAAGCTGACGTTTCCAAAAAATGACCTGCGCATTCAATGATTGCACAGGTCATTTGTTTTATTGCTCCATATAGTGTAACTTTGTAACAATCTCGTATATCTCATAGTCCAATGAATACAAAACGTCAACTTCTTTTAATAATAAACCCNNTATCGGGTGTCGGAGACNAAGGCTACATCGAGANCCTTGTAAAAGAGCNTCTTGAACCATTTGGATATAATATTACCACCGCCTATACATGTGCCGGNGGCGACNCAACAAGACTTGCGCGCAAAGCCGTTGCTGAAAATTTTTATGGAGTGCTCGCTGCCGGAGGCGACGGAACTGTCAACGAAACGGCGGCTGCGCTGTGTCACACCGATACCGCTTTGGGAATTATTCCCTGCGGTTCAGGAAACGGACTTGCGCGACATCTTGAAATCCCCATCGATCCGGTGAAGGCTCTTAAAATAATAGCTGAAGGCAACATTGTGAAAAGCGATTACGGAAGCGTGAATGACCGTCCCTTCTTCTGCACTTTCGGCGTAGGGTTTGACGCCGCAGTAAGCGACAGTTTCGCCAAACAGCAGCGGAGAGGAAAATTCGCCTACATCAAAAGCGCCATTTCAGAATACACGAAATACCATCCCCAGGTATATGCAGTCAGCGCAAACGGACATGTGTTGACAGAAAAAGCATTCCTAATCGCATGTTGCAATGCGTCCCAATATGGCAACAACGCATACATCGCTCCTGACGCAAGCATAACCGACGGGCTTCTCGACATCACTATCGTCCACGCCGGCACTCCCCTCGACACGGCTCTCGTGGGCGTTGACCTTTTTACCGGGTACATCAACAGCAACACGATGATCCACACCTTCCGAGCTCCCGCCGCCGTGATCTATCGAAAGGAAGAGGGTCCAGCACATATCGACGGAGAGCCGGTCACGATAACCGACACGATGGAAATAAAGTGCCACGCCCAGTCTCTTAACATTTTCACTCCCACCAAGCAATCGGAATTCCGCCCCATTATCACGCCAATGGAGAACATGTTGAAGGACATAAGCTGCGCTTTTTCACGGCTGTTTTACTCAAAAAAATAAATACGGGAGAATTTATTTAATATTTTTTTGCTAAATTCAAAAAATATCAGTAAAATTGTGATTATAATACCACAGCGAAAATAACAACCTAAGCATTAAAATACAACAACATTATATCCAATGAGTTATCTTAAATTTGATAAAAATCTCATGATTAANCTGGNNCAATCCTTANCAAAGGAAATGCNCCGAACAAACCAAGCCGGCGCATATNACTGCNCTTCAATTNTGGGTNGTAACACCCGCAAGCAACACGGGCTGCTNGTNATTCNAANTCCTGAGNTGNACAACAAGTCTTTCGTCNTGNTGTCGTCACTTGATGAAACNGTGATTCANCACGGAGCGCCTTTCAATCTTGGACTGCACCGTTATTCAGGAGGAGTCTACAGCCCCAACGGGCATAAGTACATTCGCGAATATGACTGCGAAAGTGTTCCCAGAACCACTTATAGGGTCGGCGGTGTGATTCTCACCAAAGAGATGGTATTCAGCTCGGAAGAGAATCGCATCTTGATCCGCTACACCCTCGTCGAAGCCCACTCTCCCACAACACTCCAATTCCGTCCCTTCCTCGCATTCCGCGAAGCGAATCAGTTGGTCGTTCAAAATGACCGCCTCAATCAGGAGGGCAAGGAGATAAACAATGGTATGGGATTCTGCCTCTATCCCGGCTTCCCCACCCTGTTCATGCAATTCAGCCGAAAGCCGACATGGGTTTCAAATCCCAACTGGTATAACGGCATCGAATATGTGAAGGACCTTGAACGCGGACTTCCCTACACCGAGGACCTTTGGGTACCCGGATATTTTGAAATTCCAATCAAAAAAGGAGAATCAATAATATTCTCTGCCGGGATTTCAGAAACATCACCCCGCTCACTTGCTAAAATGTATGAACGAGAAGTCGCAAGCCGCACTAAACGCTCAAGTTTTTACAACTGCTTGAAAAACGCGGCAAAACAGTTCTACATCAAAAATCCCGACGGAGAATATATCGTGTCGGGGTATCCCTGGGGCGAAATCAGAGCGCGCGACATCTTTATCGCTCTGCCGGGAACGACGCTCGCCATCGGGCATGAAGAGGATTTTCACAACATCATGGCTACAGCATCCAAAGCCTATCGCAACTATATGGACAACGAGATGCTTGACAGCCGCATAAAAGCCATTGACCTCCCCGACGTTCCGCTATGGGCGGCGTGGAGCATTCAGCAATATGGCAAAGCAATAAGCATGGATGCCGCTCGTGAAAAATATCTGCCATTCCTTGCCGACACTCTCGACTGGATAATCGCCGGCGGACATCCCAACCTCCAGGTGGACACCAACGGACTTGTCGGAACAACCGGCACTAACACTCCGGTGTCATGGATGAACGCCACCATCAACGGCTGGCCGTTGATTCCCCGTTCAGGCTACTTGGTTGAATTCAACGCGCTTTGGTACAACGCGCTGATGTTTGCCGCCAACCTGGCTGAGGGAGTGGACGCATATAGCCATCGTCGCAAAAACTGGCTCACGATAGCAGAACAGGCTAAACCTTCGTTTGTCAGCACATTCCTTAATGATTACGGCTACCTCCACGACTACGTCAACGGAACATACTCGGAATTGGCTGTGCGCCCCAATATGGCGATAGCTATCGGCTTGGACTACTCTCCGCTTGACCGCCGCCAGCGCAAAGGAGTGCTCGACGTTGTAACACGCGAGTTGCTCACTCCTAAAGGTCTGCGCACTCTGTCGCCGAAGAGCTACGGGTACCATCCCTTCTATGTCGGAAGTCCTGAAGACCGCATAAAGGCATATCACAACGGAACTGCCCGTCCATGGCTCATCGGAATGTATGCCGACGCCTACATCAAAGTGTTCGGCATGAGTGGAATCAGCTACATCGACCGCATGCTTATCGGATTCGAAGACGAAATGAGTAACGGCTGTATCGGTTCGATCTCACAACTCTATGACGGCAATCCGCCATTCACCGGCAGAGGAGCCATATCCCATGCGACATGCGTGGCTGAAGTTCTCCGCACCTTAAGAAATCTCAAAAAACTAAATGCATAACAGCCTGCCATGAAAGCATTAATGTTTGGGTGGGAATTTCCACCCCATATCTTAGGCGGTCTTGGAACCGCCAGCTACGGTCTCACAAAAGGCATGTGGGAATGTGGCGACATGGATATAACTTTTGTAATACCCAAACCTCACGGTGATGAGGATAAAAGTTTCGCCAAAATCATAGGCACATCGCAAACCCCTGTAGCATGGCGCGACGTGAGCCGCGAATATGTTGAAAGCCGCATAGGCAACGTGATGAACCCTGACGAATATTTCCGTCTCCGCGACCACATCTATGCTGACTTCAACTATATGCGTCTGAACGATCTGGGATGTATCGAATTTTCCGGACGCTATCCCGACAACCTGCTTGAGGAAATAAACAATTACTCGATTTGCGCGGGAGTTATCGCAAGAACGGAAGAATTTGACGTTATCCACTCCCATGACTGGCTCACCTACCCCGCCGGCATCCATGCCAAGCAGGTTACAGGCAAGCCCCTCGTGATTCATGTTCACGCAACCGATTTTGACCGCTCGAGAGGCAACGTGAATCCTACCGTCTACAACATTGAGCGCGACGGAATGATTCATGCCGACCACATCATCACCGTCAGCAATCTTACCCGCAATACCGTCATCGAGAAATATGGCATTGACCCCAATAAGGTGACCACCGTCCACAACGCCGTGACTCCGCTAAGCGAGGAGCTTCTTAACGTCAATCCTCCGCGCGCGAAAGAAAAGGTGGTGACATTCCTCGGTCGAATCACCATGCAAAAAGGTCCTGAATACTTCGTCGAGGCAGCCGCGCGCGTTCTCAAGAACAATCACAACGTGAGATTTGTAATGGCAGGAAGCGGCGACATGATGGACAAAATGATAACCCTCGCTGCTGAGAGAGGCATCGCCGACCGCTTCCATTTCCCCGGCTTCCAGAAAGGAAAGCAAGTGTATGAAATGTTGAAAGCAAGTGATGTCTACATCATGCCTTCGGTATCGGAACCCTTCGGTATCTCGCCATTGGAAGCAATGCAGATGGGAGTGCCGTCAATCATCTCCAAGCAGAGCGGATGCGCCGAAATCCTAACCAACGTAATCAAAACCGATTACTGGGACATCGACGCCATGGCTGACGCCATCTACTCGATCGTCACCTATCCGGCCATGTACAATCAGCTTAGAGAAGACGGACTTGCCGAAGTGAATCAGATTACCTGGGACAAAGCCGGACGCAAGGTTATCGACATATACAATAAAGTTCTCCACCGCAATTAACCGAAAATAAAATTACATACCTCAAAACCCCAAAGCTTATGAAAGCTATTTGTTTCTATTTTCAGATCCATCAGCCGTTCAGGCTAAAAAGATATCGTTTCTTTGATATAGGTAACGACCATTACTACTATGACGATTTCGCCAATGACGACATCGTCACCCGCATCGCCCACAAGAGCTACATTCCCGCTGCTGAAACCCTGCTCAGAATGATTGAAGCATCCAATGGCAAATTCCGTTGCGCTTTATCAATCTCAGGCACCGCGTTGGAACAATTCGAACAGTATGTTCCTGAATTCATCGACTTGCTTAAGAAACTTGCCGACACCGGGAAAGTGGAATTCCTTGCCGAGACCTATGCTCACTCACTCTCTTCGCTCATTGACCCCGAAGAATTCGCCCAGCAGGTCAAGAGCCATGACGACAAGATATTCGAGTTGTTTGGACAGCATCCCAAAGTGCTTCGCAACACAGAGTTAATTTATTGCGACGAAATGGCTCCGATGATTTATGACCTCGGCTACAAAGGCTGTCTCACAGAAGGAGCCAAACATATTCTCGGATGGAAGTCGCCCAATTATGTTTACTCGGCTGCCACATGCCCCAAACTCAAATTGCTTCTCAAGAATGACAAGCTCAGCGATGACATCTCATTCCGTTTCAGCAACCATGAATGGGACGCCTATCCATTGACCGCCGACAAGTATATCGACTGGATTGCCAACACCCCTGCCGAAGAGCAGGTCATCAACCTGTTCATGAGCCTTGAGACTTTCGGTGAAATTCAGCCCCGTGAAAGCGGTATCTTCCAGTTCCTTGAAGCGCTCCCACGTTTCGCCGAGCAGAAAGGAATTGATTTCTGGACTCCGTCGGAAGTAGTGTCAAAGTGCAAAGCTGTCGACACCCTCAGCGTGCTTCACCCCATCTCATGGGCCGACGAAGCTCGTGACACAAGCGCATGGCTTGGAAATAAACTTCAGAACGAGGCGTTCAACAAGCTTTATTCAGTAGCAGAAAGAGTGCGTTTGTGTACCGACCGCCGTCTGAAACAGGACTGGACCTATCTTCAGGCAAGCGACCATTTCTTCTACATGTCGACAAAACACATGAACGACGGAGCGGTTCACGCCATGTTCAGCCCCTACGAAACTCCGTTCCAGGCTTTCACCAATTACATGAACGTGCTCGCTGACTTCATTGTGCGCGTTGAAGAGCAGTATCCCCTCTCGATTGAAAATGAGGAATTGAACTCACTTCTCACCACAATACGAAATCAGGCTACTGAAATCGAAGTCCTCAACAAGGAAGTAGCTTCAATGCGAAACAACCTTGAGCACTTCAATGAAGAGCATAAAACCCGCAAGGAATTAGCCGAAAAAGAATCGGAAGAAAAACCAGCGAAAAAAGCTGCTGCCGAAAAGCCCGCTAAGGCTGCAAAGAAAACAGCAAAAAAGACTAAGAAAGCTCTGGAAACAAAAGAATAAAAT
>WFMA01000066.1 GCA_009177195.1 Bacteroidales bacterium
AATCCGATCGCCATTGCTATCAAGCGCGGAAGTCATAATTCTTCTATCCCCGTAAAAAAATGTAACATCCATTCCCGAATTATCCCTTATCATGTCCACAAGGCTATCGGAATGTGAAACACTTCGGGATTTCAAGAATTTGCCGATTTGGATATTCGATGCTTTTTAGCAATATATTTGCGGTCATCATCAATAAACATCATCAGATATGACCCATGCCGAAGATAGGATATATCCAAGCGACAACGAATTTGGAATTCCGACATTGTTGTTAGACCAGCAACCCTCCAATGGACTGCTTCTCCCATTTTCCGGGTGGGGTTCCTCTCCACGTTGTAAAAAAGGGATTGCCACATATCACTTCTATGTGGACGATTACCGATTTGAGGCGTTGTGGAAGAACCCTGCACGATTGATACATAGTGGATGCAAGGAAATAATAGAGCCTAACTACACACTTCATCTGGCAATGCCGATTGCCTATGGACTTCATTTAATCTACAAAAAGCGTTGGATTGCTCGTTGGCTTCAAGATTTTGGTATTAAAGTGTGGGTTGACTTGAAAGTGTCATCTAAATATCGTGATCTCAATCAGCTTGGAGTCCCAAAAGGATATAATGCGTTTGCGACAAGAGGATATTCTGATGACATAAAGAGTCTTGAGGAGGAATATGAGATAGCTCAATTTATTTCAGGATTATCAAATCCGAATATGATTGTTTATGGTGGTGGTAAAAACGCACAACGATTTTGCAGGCATTATGGACTAATCTATGCGGAGCAGATTATGAACGTACGCCGAGAGCTTAGGAAGGAGGTACGCTGTGAGTAGTCCAAAAGATTCGGGACTTCTTAAGGGAGGTGGCGGAGACGTTGCAGCTTCAAAGGTCTTGTCTATTTGTGCCGATTTACAAACTCAAGGTTTTTCTCGCGTTCCGCCCTTTTCAATCGGTAAAATAGAGAAACGCATGGAAGATTATGCGGCGGCACATGGAATGGATTTACCAGATGAAATATATATGACGGCACATGGTAATCATAGCGTCGCACATGCGCTGAGGGATGAAAAAGTCGCAGCCGGAAAGACTGTCAGCCCAAGTGAACTTGCTCAATTTGCGAAAAATCGGCGGTCAATGGAGTTATACTACGATAACAAAACAAAAAATTTCACATATTCCGATGGAAAGAACAAATATATCCTGTATCCGAATGAGGTGATAAAGACCAGAGGCGGAAAGACGAAAAAAGTAGCATTTCTAACCGCTCAGAAGCTACACCCAAATGAGATTTTTAACGGAAGACGATATGATAAGATAGAGTAGACCATAAAAAAACTTCCGAACGTAAATTCGGAAGTTATTGGTAATGCGAAAGTAAGCGGGGTTATCGACGCCCTCATGTTGATGCCAATGGCAACAATGCTCCGTTCCAAACTATCATGCGCTCTACTTACAAACGCTATATCTTACCGCAAATATAACACTTTTTTATAACATACAGTTCAATAAATCAAAATATTATCAAAAATGAAAGTAATAATCACCGGCAGCGAGGGATTTATCGGCAGTGCCCTCTCGCTTGCCTTACAAAAGCGAGGCATCGAGGTCATAGGCATCGACCGGAAAAAAGGTCAGGAAGCCGCCGACATCGCCAAATATATGCCCGATGACCTTGACGCGGTGTTTCACCTCGCCGCCCAGACTTCCGTTTTCAACAGGGATTTGGTTCAGATCCGAAAGGACAACATCGACACGTTCATGGCGGTGGTTGAAGCCTGCGCCAAGCATCCGAACAAACCGAAGCTGGTGTATGCTTCGTCATCCACGGCAAACCCGCCGAACACGACATCGCTCTACGGCATCACGAAGCATTTCGCCGAGGAGTATGCCCGAATTTACCTGCCCTCCGCCACCGGCGCGCGCCTGCATAACGTATATGGTCCCAATCCGCGTCAAGGTACTCTTCTTTGGTGTTTGATGAATCAAGACAGCGTAACCATATACAACGATGGCAGGAACGTGCGCCATTTCACCTACATTGACGATGTGATGGAGGGGTTGCTCTATGCCTATGGGTGCAATCTGCCGCTCATCAACATCGCCAATCCTGAAGAGATATCGGTATTCCACTATGCTCTAAGTCTTGACACCGCCTTGCATGAAGCCCGGATGCTCAACATCGGCGGCGTCAGCGGCATGCGCGCAATCCTCAATTTCGTTCCGGAAATTCGGGAGAAAGACCGATTCGAGCAAGCCATTGACACACAGATTCCGACAGTTCCATTGGATTATACCTCGGTTCATGACGGACTGCTCAAAGTCGCGATTGATTTCTACAAAGGCAAACTCTCCAAAGACAACTGACAAATGGCTTCCACAGACTGCAATTTCAGGACTATCGCCCCTGTGCTGAGAGCGGGGAAAGGCTTAAAACGGCTCCTATCGGGCTACTATGGCTATTTCACCGCCTTTCTCCAAAAATTTTTCAAAAGCGGGAGAAAGCCAAATCAGCGTCACAAACTCTATCGATTTCACGATATCTGTAAAAGCAGCAATCCGTTCTTGCTTCTTTTTCAATGGCTCATATCGTAAAATACAATTTCATTCCCGAATTATATACAATATCCATAACAGATTATATAACCGCATCAAACTATGGCACGATCAACAAAAACAGCAGACGGACTCACAGAAAAGCAGGAGCGTTTCTGCATCGAATACGTAGACAACGGAGGCAACGCTTCCGAAGCCTACCGTGTTTGTTATGATACCTCTTCAATGCAGCCAAGCACAATTTGGGTCAATGCGAGCAGACTGTTAAATAACACTAAGGTAACACTAAGGATTGAAGCTATCAAGCAGTCACGCTCCGACCGCGCCCAGCGAGGGCGAGACATCATCAACAACACACTCCTTGACATCGTGGAAACTACTACTGATGACCTCTATTACACCGATCCCAAGACCGGCAAGATGAAGACACGCTCACCTCAGCAACTCTCCAAGCGTGCCCGCAATGCCGTAAAACGCATGACAAACAACAATGGAAGGGTGTCTTACGAGCTTCATGGGAAAGTCGAGGCTATAAAAGCCTATGCCGCCATCAACGGACTCAACGCCGCCCAGGAGGTAAATGTCAACAATCGAGGGAGTATGTTAGGGGAAATCCGCATAGGTTTTGACGATGACGCCATGTGACGTAGTGAAAGCTAAATCGCCAAATGTTGTTTCAAATTGTCATTTGATGNGGAAAAATCCCCGAGGAAATACAAAACTGAGTAAGTAAAACCGCTATCAAACCTTACAAACTGTCATTATTGCATGGTTATCAACTTTAAGAAGCTCAACCCACTTGGATTCCATCTACTGAAATTATTCCAGGACCCCACCATTCGCCAAATTATTCTTATTGGTGGATCTTCTTCAGGAAAATCGTTCGGTGTAGCTGAAGACTTTTTGTTGATGAGCCTTCACGAGGGCATTGACCAGCTTGTAATGCGTAAGGTCGGGGCGAGTATCAGAGACTCGATCTATGCCTCGTTCAAAGCTGCTACTGAACATCTCGGAATTTCCGATCTGTTTCAGTACAAGGACGGCATCAAAATAATCAAATGCAAGGTGAATGGTGCCGAGATTAAGTTCAAAGGTCTCGATGACCCCGAAAAGATNAAAGGGTTGGAGANCATCAANCGAGTGTTCATGGATGAATGGAACGAGTATGAGGAAAAGGACTACAAGCAGATNAAGCTCCGTTTGCGTGGCATGAAAGGTCAGCAGCTCGTGTTCGCTTNCAATCCCATCAAGGAAACNCACTGGATTAAAAAGACCGTAATTGATAAGGAGGAGTGGCACGATGTTCCGATGACTGTAGAATTGGGAGGTATAACAATCCCTGCCGAACTCACGGAGGTGAAGTCCTACCGAATGAACGCTCCAAAAACGATGATGCACAAGCGTACAGGCGAAATAATTGAGCATCCATCCGACATTGCCATGCTCCAGACGACCTACCTCAATAACTTTTGGGTTGTCGGCTCTCCGGATGGAACTTATGGCTATTATGATGATCAGGCAATCGCCACCTTTGAGCATGACCGCATACATGACCCCGACTATTACAACGTGTATGCCTTAGGCGAATGGGGCGTTATCCGCACCGGCAGTGAATATTTCCATGCTTTCAATCGTGGTCATCATTGCAAAGTCGTGGAGTATGACCCATCATTGTCCATTCACATCTCCGTCGATAACAACCGGCTCCCTTATATCTCTTACACTTTTTGGCAAGTTGACTACTCCAATGGCACTCAGCTCCGTCAGTTCCACGAAATATGCGCCACAAGCCCGGATAACTCGGCAAAGAAGTCGGCGGTATTGGTCGCAAAGTATCTTCGCTCTATAGGCTATCAGGATAAAATCTATCTCCACGGCGACTGTACCACTCGCAACAGCAACACCATAGACGATGAGGGGCGCAGCTTCCTTGACAAAGTGATCTCCACTCTGACCGATGAGGGATTTGAGGTTGTGGATAAGGTGAGCAAGAGCAATCCATCCGTTCCGATGTCAGGCGAGTTCATCAATGCGATTTATGAGTGCGAATTTCCTGATATCAGAATCTTTATTGATGAGAACTGCGCAAACTCCATCGAAGATTATATGTCGGTGCAGAAGGATGCCAACGGTGCTATCCTCAAAACCAAAGTCAAGAACAAGATCACGATGCAAACTTATGAGGAACACGGGCATTTGAGTGACTGTAAGAGGTACGTGGTATGCGACATCTTGAACACGCAGTTTGTGGAATACTCCAACAAGCGCAAGCGTAACCTCTATGCCAAAGATAACCTCATTCAGTTTTACAACCCGACCGCCGAAAACACCTACAATGCCGAGCTTGTCTATTGCATGCCCAATGTGGCTAACAAGTTCGTTATGGTCCACGGCAAGAAGTGCGGCGAGCATTGGCACATAGTGGATGTCGCATTCTTTGAGACCTCATCGACTGAGGACATCAAACAACGCCTTAACGCCATATCCTGCTCGCCGACCTATCTTGAGGCAGGGAAACCTTATTACCCATTCGTGAGGGAGCTGAGGAGTGAGGTTGAGTACACGGTCAAAGTCATGCCGGAAGATGGAGATATAGACCGGCGTATAGCGGCAACGTCAGATTTTGTCAAGTCGAATATCAAATTCAACGAGAGGAAAGCGTCGGAGAGCGAAGAGTATTCAGCTTTCATGACTTCGCTTCTGGACTACAACAAGGATTCCCAAAATAAGGAGGCAAGCGCTGTACTGAGCGGCTTTATAAAAGTCGCAATAAAATTCTTTTCAAACGGATAATTCGTGCAAGTGGCGATATATCAATAAAATAAGTTCTAAAATCGCAGATTCTAAAAATCAAAGAATTTTCCATTTTGAGAAACCGCTTGATTAATGAGTTTACTTTGTTCGCAAATCAAGACGAACATGAACCTCTTAAAGAAGTTATTTGCGGTAGACGACGTAGCCAAGTCGGCGGCTCCTGTCAAAGGAGCTAATGAGATTGGTATGTCCAACCGCGTCATCTATGAGCGGGAATTGGCGATGCCTTATGTAGCGGATGCCAATTTTCTTCGCTTGTTCATGACAGTTCCGGAGGTGTTCTTTCCAATTGATTTCATCGCATCCCGAATTGCGAAAGCTCATTTCGAGATAAAGCGAATGAAAGATGACAGCGTAGTGTGGTGTAACCGCCGCATGAACAAGATACTCGCCAATCCGAATTGCATTATGGGATGGTCGGAGTTGATTTATTCGCATTTCGTGTACAGGCTTGCTACCGGAAACGCTTTCGTCCGCGCGGCAATGAGCGATGCCGCAAAAGATAATGCCAAATACCGCTGGTGTGATCATTTCTGGCCGATAATGACAAGTGATATTGTCGCTGTCCCTCCGTCATATCGTTTGCCTGTTTACGGTATCTGCGATATTGATGATTTAGTTGACCATTACGAGATTCATGTTTCAACAACCGGCATGCTCAAAGTGCCGACATATCAGATATGGCATGACCGTGATTTGATTGCCGACCTTCAGCACACCGGCACCCGATACCTGAAGAGCAAGAGTAGGCTCGCATCCGTGATGAAAGCTATCAGCAACCTTGTGGCAGTCTATGAAGCTCGGAATGTGATCTATGTAAAGCGTGGCGGTATAGGTTTTCTGGTGTCGCTCAAGAGTGATGAGACCGGCAGTACGGCGATGGATCCAAAGGAGAAAAAAGAAATCAAAGACTACCTCACTGCGAACTACGGCATCGGAGAGGGTCAGACCCCTATTGGAGTTACTGACGTGCCTCTGTCCTTTGTGCGTACTAACCTTTCAATTTCGGAACTGCAACCGTTTGAGGAAACCTTACAGGACGCTATCACCATCGCCGGAGTCTTTGGCATTCCCGATGTGCTTGTGCCAAGAAAGGACCATAGCACATTCAATAATCAGGCGAATGCGGAAAAGACCGCTTATTGCGGCGTGATAATTCCAATGGCTCAAAAGTTCTGCAATGACCTCACCTCGTTCCTCGGGCTTGACAAAGACGGACTCTATCTCGATTGCAATTTCAGCGATGTGGATTGCTTGCAGTTGGGGCTCAAAGAGGCGGAGCAGGTTAAGAAGCTCACAAATGACCGATGCCGTCAGCAGTTCAATGACGGATTGATCTCCCTCAACGACTGGCGGGCCCAAATTCACGAGAGCCAAATTGATGAGGAAGAGATGCCGCTGTTCAGTAAGCTCAAATTCCAAATGAGCGATGAAGAATTGGCGGTAGTAGCCAAGATACTTAACAACCAATCAATATTAACCAACAAACCCTCAACAGGAGAAAGTAATCATGAACGAGACGAAACAAAGCCTGATTTATCAGACGAAAGCGAATGACGTTGATGAGAAGGGTATCGTCACGGTAGCCGTGAACGGTATAGGCATTGAGGATAGTCAGCACGACATCTCAGTGTCAGGCTCATTTGACCAGACTTTGAAAGAGGATATCGGGCGTATGCGCCATTTCCTCAATCACGACACGACGCAGTTATTGGGATGCCCGTTGGAAGGCGCGGAGAAATCAGGCAACCTTGTAATGGTGTCGCAGCTCAATCTCAAGAAGCAGATAGGGCGTGACACGCTGGAGGACTACAAGCTCTTTGCAGAGTGCGGACGCACCCTTGAACACTCAATCGGTGTGCGCGCCATGAAGCGAGATGGCGAAGACCGCCGCAAGGTGCTTCAATGGAAGATGTTTGAGTTCTCGACGCTCACATCGTGGGGAAGCAATCCTCAGACATTCCTGGTGAACCTTAAAAGCGCCACCGCCCAGCAGGTGAGAGATGCCGTAGACTTAATCCGTGGAGCGTTTAAGCAACACGGATATTCAGACGAGCGTCTTAAACAATACGATATGGAACTGAACCTGCTACTCAAATCACTTGACGGCGGCACGATTGTAAGCTGCCCTCACTGCGGCTATCAGTTCGATTACGACCAACAGCCCGAGATGACATTCGCGCAGCAGGTAATCGAAGCAGCCGCCATGTATCAGAGATGGATTACTGATGACATCGTGGAGCAAGAGATAAACCGGCTGACACCTGAAATCCGTCAGGAAGTGCTTGCATTGCTCGACCAATTCAAAGGAGACCGCGCTCTCATCACCGAGAAGTCAATCACTGACATTGCCGCTTTCGTGCGCTGTCCGCACTGCTATTCCCGCGTATATCGCGCAAACAACATCATCAAGACTGAAGATCTGTCAACGCCTGAACCCACAGCAAAGGAGGATGACAACGACGATGTAGAACTCAAAAACGTGAAGCCCTCATTCTGGGCGAAACTCAACGAAAATCTTTAACCCAATCAATAAATTATGTTCAAGAAAGTTACAAAATCAGATCTCGGCATCAGCTATGAGAAGTTCGATGGCGAGCAGCGCGCATTCCTTGAGAAGATGTGCGACATTGTAGTGGACGTGTGCAACAAAGCCCTCGAAGGAGCTATCTCTTCGGAGGATGTTGATAACAAGCTTAAAGGAGTCAGCGACTCACTCAAAGGCTTTGATTCCGAGAAGTTTGCTGAGATTGTCAAGGATAATGACGAACTCCGTGCAACAGTAAGGAACCTCGCAGATGGAATTGAAAAACTCAAGCAGAAAGGTGTTGGCATGGATAAGTTCAAAGGCATTGATGAGTCTATTGACGCAATGTTCGAGAGCGACAAATTCAAGTCATTTGAGAGCGGCATTTACAAGGAAGCTCGCGGTTTCGAGATCAAGGATGTGTCTCTGACCGAAAACTATTCCGGCACAGTCCATCTCACTGATCAGTCATCCGATGTTGTAAGCCAGCAGAGGGACAAGCAAGTCCACGTCCGCGATTTCGCAACTGTTCTTCAGGGTGATCCCGCGTATCCGATGTTCTCATGGCAGATGATCTACGAGGTGAACAAGAATGCGAGATATGTAGCCGAGAACGGACGTCTGCCTGAGTCTTCTTTCAAAATCAAGGAAGAACAGACTGGTGTGAAGCGTGTAGGTACACACATACCTATGTCGNNGNGAATGNTCANGAGCCGCGNTNNTNTACNTTCACTCATTCTTANCATAGTGGTNNAGGCTNTTCTCNATGNGGANGACTNCGNCATACTNNATGGANACGGNNCAGGCNATAACCTCAAGGGCATCACATCTTATGAAGGCGTTCTTCCCGTGGAAACCATCGTCAATGATGTGATCATATCTGGTGCCGCAGGAAGCATCAAGGCGGTCAGCAAAGCAGCTAACGGTATTGTTGTGGAACTTGCTGCCGCTCATGACTTGCTCATGGATGGAATGAAAATATCATTCTCCGGAGCCACGGTCAATACAGACCTCAACGGCACTCACGATGTGATAAAGATGAACGACACCCAGCTTCTTGTTATGGGAGCCGAGTTCGTGGGCGAAGAGACATCTGTCGGTGACATGACATTTAAGCTCAACAACTCCGGATTCAAGAGCGTTGAGGCGCCTAACTCAATCGATGCTCTCGAAACCGCAGTAGCAGTGATGACTTACGCTCAGTTCGCGCCTACATTCCTTGCTCTGAACCCAATCACCATCAACAGCATCCGTTGTGAAAAGGCAACAGACGGTAATCGATTGGATGTCGTTAAGGATATAAACGGCAATCCCATTATTGGAGGACTTCGTGTGATGCCGTTGACAACGGTTCCCCCCGGACGATATTTCCTTGGCGACCTTCGCCGCGGAGCCAAAATCATCGACTATACCGGATTGACAATCGACTGGGCTGACGATGTGGAATGCAAGCTCAAAAACCAGATTGTGCTCATCGCTCAGAAGGAACTCATCGTTCCGGTGGAATGCCCTTGGGCTTTCGCATACGGTAACATCAATGCTCTGAAAACTGCCATCGCAAAAGACTAAGCCCCATGGACTACATTCTTTCAGGCAATCCAAAGGACGTTGAGAAGGTAATCCAAGAGAACCGCATCCGCATCCAGCGTGGAGTGATTGAATTCACTCCCCTGGCGGCTGATGCCGTCCCTTGCGATGAACTTCACACAAGCGATGAGTCAGAGGTTGAAACGCTCAAAGCTCAACTCGCAGAGTTGGAGAAATCGTACACAGCCATGAGCGAGGAACTCTCCGCCGCTTGTTTCCGAGCTAATGAACTTCAGATCATTATCAACCGGCTCAAAGATGCAGGCGTTGACATTGACCTCATCCTCGATGCTCCAACAGAGATAGCCGATGTGAAGGCAGAACCCGAAGCCGACACCAAGGAACTGTCGGAATCTGATTCTAAGGAATTGGAATTGGAAGATTGCAAGGACGTGCAAGCTCTTCCCGAAGCCGACACCAAAACGCCCAAGATGAAACGACCCAAGAAAACTGAATAGCCATGCTTATTGATGTTTCCTATTTCACAGCCGGACCGCGGNAAATCCTCAATGCCACGCTCGGCAANGGCACTCCAAAAGAGAATGNCGTGATTGAGCAATACATCGCGGAATATCAGGAGGAGTTCCTTTGCCGTGTGCTCGGCGAAGATGCCGGCGATGCTATGCAAAAGTATCTGGATAATCTTGACTGCGACCCCGAAGCTGATACAGATAAGGATATGGATGCAGTGTGCTCCAAGCTGCGTAAGCCGTTCGCCGATTATGTGTTCTTCTACATACTCCGCGATTCCGGACAGACAGCAACCATTACAGGATTAGTTAGGCTCAAAGCAGCCAATCAGTACGTGGAGCCAATCGTTCGTCAGGTGTCGACATGGAATAGGATGGTCAATAGTCTCAACGTGTTCGCCGAATGGGTTGATAGTGGCGAATGTCCGGTTCCCGGCATTATGATTGACAAATATATGCTTGAACCTATCAACCGATTCAATTTATGAAGCCGAGACCCAAAACTCCGCAAAGCCGTGACATCACCAAGATTATTGAAGATGTCGTTGCGAAAGTCCATTCTGGGCTTGTCGTGGTCTACACAGATTACAACGAGGAAACCCGCGAAGAGCAAGAACCCGGAATCAGCTACGTTTTTGGCAACACCCAATACATCAAGGCTTATCTGGACGAAATGAGCAAGGGGCAATACGGCGCCGATGAAAAACTGCCGATGATAGCATTGTTCACTCCTATAGTGGAAGATCGGAACAATCCCGATTATCATGCAGTCGTCAAGGTCAACATTCTCATCGCTTGCAAAACCAATCGAGACTGGAGCAACGAGCAACGCCGCGACTACTCATTCGCCAGCGTTCTTCGACCGATATACGCACGCTTCCTCGAAGAGCTGAAAGCCGACGGGCGGTTGGATTTCGGATATAAAGACAATATAAGGCACAGCTATTCGGAAAACTACTCCTACGGCAAATATGGGGCGTTCACTTCCACCGGGGATGAGGTGAGCGAACCCATAGATGCCATAGACATTCGCAACCTCGAATTAAAAATCACACATCAAAATTGCAGAATACAATGAAAGTAAGAACTTGCAAAGGCAACGCCCTCAGTACGGGCGTATCCGCCTGTCCCTATGACAGGGAGAAAATCATCATGGCGATAGTCGTGACCCGCGGTCAGAAGCTTCCCGCTGATCTTTCCGGCGACAAACTTGAAGAGTTGTGCCACGCCGACCGACCGGCTCGCATAATGCCTATTGCGCAATTCGTAGAGTATGCCAAGGGCGGCGGCGATCCAAACGTGTCAACCATTGGCTACGGTCCCAATCAGGTCAGCNACGTGAGCGCTCTGACCGACACGTTCACCATGGACACATTCAACGACGTGCTTGCGCGTTCGCTCTCCCGTACTATGAATATGCCCTTTGACGTGTATTTCGTAGACAGGAACAATGTGCTCTTCGGTGTCGAAGACGGCACCGACACTCTTGCCGGATTCCCGATGTCGAGCATATATCCCACAATCACGCAGTTCCCCACCTCTGGAGCTAAGTCGACGCTTCTTGTCAATTTCTGCCATCAAGATGCCAGAGCGGCTTTTGAAAAATCCAATTACGAGCAACTTGACTTCAATGTGGCGTCTTTTGTGTATGGATTGACTCCGGTCAAGTTCTTCAAAGTGGAGGAAAACAAATATAAGCTCGTGGAAGCGATCGGCGGACTTGACCGCACAGCAGAGTTCGGCGATATCATCAGCAAGACTCCCACAGCTGTACTCAAAGGTTCCGCTACGGGGGTGGCTTACGATGCGGAGACCGAGACAATCACAATCGCATCCGGAGACTCTGAGCCTTCTCTTAAATCACCTGCCGAACTCTATGAAGCCGGCATTAAAGGCGTCGAGCAGGCGGTATGAACGAGTTGAGATTTGAAGGCGTGACTTTCGTAAAATCCGAATGCGCCAAATTGAGCCGCGAGGATTTCATCAAACAGCATCTTAACGTGTTCTGGATGGACCGAAAGGAATCAGCTCGGAGCAAGATGCTCGGCAAAGCCTACGACTTGATGGCTCCTCCGGTCAAGGCTGACACATAATTAATCGGGCGGGGTGGCGATGTCACTCCGCCTTTTTTCTAAAATCTATGGCTGATATATTTGACGTATGCGATATGGTTGTTCGGATGGTTGACGGCTTTGAGCCTGCGATTATCCAATGTCTCGGCGATAATGCGGTTATTGCCGAAGATGCGGTGCGTGAACAGATGTACAGCGGTCTTGATGGCGAAGATAAATTTCTCAACCCTACATACGATAACGATCCATATTTTGAAGAGAAAGGTCCGTGGTATCATAAAAGCGAAGCTTATAAGCAATGGAAGCTTGACATAACACCTCCTACCGCAGGAGTGATGCTGATGCTTCAACCGCGCCCCGACAACGTACCGAACCTTTTCATTAACGGTAAATTCCATAGCGAGGTGTTCGCCGTGATGCAAGGCGACACACTCTCAATCCAAGAGAGAGGAGACGGTGACGGACCGTCCATCGTGAGCAAGTACGGTGAGCAGATATTGCAGCTCAGTCGCACAGCCATAGGATATTTCATCTATACATACACCATTCCCTTCCTCTGGAAATTCTTTTCCGATTGCCGATACATCCCTGATTAATAAGAGTTTCTCCTGCGAACATAAGTATATGGATAGTTACTTTAACCGAATCCGGCGGCTT
>WFMA01000149.1 GCA_009177195.1 Bacteroidales bacterium
TGCGGTTATGCCTATTGAGCATTTTCAATCAAACTGTAATGCCTGACGAAGTTTTAATCGGCGATGACGGTTCCAGGGAAGACACTAAGCTTCTTATTGATTCTTTACGACCTCTTTGCCCTGTCAGTCTAAAACACATCTGGCATGAGGACAAAGGTTTTCGTTTAGCCATGATGCGGAATAAGTGTGTCGCAACTGCTATTGGAGATTATATTATCGAGATTGACGGTGACGTGATTTTACATCATGATTTTGTGAAAGACCATGTTTCATTTGCTAAACGCGGGTACTATATTAAAGGAGGACGGACAAACCTTGGACGTAAACTGACCGACAAACTATGCCTAAAAGGCGTTCTGCGTCCATTGAACTTCCTGACATCGGGAATCGAAAGCAAACCGGAAAACGCGCTCCACCTACCTGCAATCGCTCGACTCATATCATCGCATTATCGTAAAAATCGAGAAACAGCCCTCGGTTGTAACATGTCTTTTTTCAAAGATGATTTTATTGCTATAAATGGGTATGATGAGTTTTTTGAAGGCTGGGGCGGCGAAGACGGAGATATAGGCAGTCGCTTTCAAGCCTACGGGCTCAAAAAATGTCATTTAAAATTTGCCGGTATAATTTTTCATCTTTGGCATGAAGACAAGTATATGTACAATAAAGATAAAAATTGCGAATACAGCAAACGCACTGATAAACCTACACGCTGTAATAATGGGGTTGACAAATATTTGATTCAGCAATAAGCGCCTCCCAGCCGATGGAGAGTGAACCCGAATTGAAAATCGCTATGAATATCAGTTAACTTACCGTTTTATTCTTCGTAGATGGTGGGGTCGGCGATGCCGGCGTCGCGCATTGCTTCTTTGCGTTCCACACAGGTGCCACACTTACCGCAATGTTTTTCCCTGCCTTTATAGCATGAGTAAGTAAGCGAGTAGTCTATGCCGAGGCGTTTGCCTATTGCCGCGATGTCGCTTTTGGTTATTTCGGTATAGGGGGCTTTAAGCTCGACTTTCATTCCTGAGCCGGTTTTTACCGCTTCGTTCATCGCAAGGATGAATTCTTTCCTGCAATCGGGATAAATAGCATGGTCTCCCCCATGATTGGCAATCATAATGGCGTTGAGTCCGCGCGACTCGGCTATTCCAGCCGCAACCGCAAGCATTATCCCATTGCGGAATGGCACCACGGTGGAGCTCATATTTTCAGAATCATAATGTCCTTCGGGGATAGCATCGGCGCCGGCAAGCAATGACGATTTGAAATATTCGCTCATGAAACCGAGAGGAATTACCAGATGCTCAATACCAAGCAAACGGCAGTTTTCCTTAGCCATCTCAATTTCTCTCGCAGCATGGTTGCTGCCATAGTCAAACGTGACGGCAAGCGCGATCTCGTCCTTTTTATCGTGAAGAAGCGTCACGGAGTCCATGCCTCCCGACAATATTATTAGTGATGTTTTATGATCCATAAATGAAAGTGTTTATGTCTATAAAAGCAAACAGAGCAACGATTGAATCG
Source organism: Bacteroidales bacterium (assembly GCA_009177195.1). Lineage (GTDB taxonomy): Bacteria > Bacteroidota > Bacteroidia > Bacteroidales > Muribaculaceae > Muribaculum. Next base: position 1,531 of record WFMA01000149.1, read on the forward strand.
CTGCTCTGTTCTGGTAGCGGGATCGAGAATTGAACTCGAGACCTCCGGGTTATGAATCCGACGCTCTAACCAACTGAGCTATCCCGCCATTTCCGTTTTGCGAGTGCAAAGTTAATGCATAGTTTTTAATTTTGCAACACCTTTCAGAGATTTTTGTCGTCATGTTGCAAAAAAAGATGTAAAAATATCGACAACCCCTCGCTGCTATCAATGAATTTTAGTAATTTTGCACTTATAAAAACAGTTATCACATTACAAGATATGAACGAATTAGCAAAGACCTACAATCCGTCGGATGTTGAAGACAAGTGGTACAGCTATTGGATGGAGCATGATTTGTTTAAATCGGTTCCCGATCAGCGCGAGCCCTATACCATAGTGATACCTCCCCCAAACGTCACCGGAATACTTCACATGGGCCACATGCTCAACAATACGATTCAGGATATTCTTATACGCCGAGCGCGCACTGAAGGCAAAAACGCCCTGTGGGTGCCGGGAACCGACCATGCGGCAATTGCTACTGAAGCCAAAGTCGTGGCAAAGCTTGCCACTGAAGGAATCAAGAAGAGCGATTTGTCACGCGAGGAGTTCCTGAAGCATGCCTGGGAGTGGAAAGAGAAGTATGGCGGCACAATTCTCGAGCAGCTTAAAAAGCTCGGAGCGTCATGCGACTGGAGCCGCACAGCTTTCACGATGGACGATATCAGATCGGCGAGTGTGATAAAAGTTTTCTGTGAACTTTATCGTAAAGGACTTATATACCGCGGCAAGCGCATGGTCAACTGGGACCCCAAGGCTTGCACTGCGCTGAGCGATATCGANGTNATCTACAAGGAGGAGCATAGCAAGCTCTATTATCTACGTTATAAAATAGTAGGAGAAGACGGTTATGCGATTGTAGCCACTACTCGCCCCGAAACAATCATGGGCGACACTGCGATGTGCATCAATCCCAATGACCCGAAAAACCAGCATCTGAAAGGCAAGAAAGTGATCGTTCCGCTTGTGAACCGCGAGATTCCAGTCATTGAAGACGAATATGTCGACATTGAGTTCGGTACNGGTTGCCTTAAGGTNACCCCGGCTCATGACATGAACGACAATATGCTCGGAGCGAAGCACAATCTTGAAACTATCGATATTTTCAACGATAACGGCACGATAAGCGAAGCCGCCGGAATGTATGTGGGCATGGATCGTTTTGATGTCCGCAAGCAGATCGCGCTTGATTTGCAGGCTGCCGGATTGATTGAAAAAATCGAAGACTATGAGAACAAGGTGGGATATTCGGAACGCAATATCGACACTGCGACTGAGCCTCGCCTTTCCGACCAGTGGTTTTTGAAGATGGAAGATATCTCTCGCCCTGCTCATAAGGCGGTGATGGAAGATTTCATCAAATTCGTTCCTGAGAAATTCAAGAACACCTACAACACGTGGATGACCGAAATCAAGGATTGGTGCATTTCACGCCAGTTGTGGTGGGGTCACAGAATCCCCGCATACTATCTTCCTGACGGGTCATTTGTGGTTGCCGAGACTCCTGAAAAGGCACTTGAAGAAGCAATGAGCCAAACNGGCAATGCGTCACTCACTCTCGATGATCTCCGTCAAGATGAAGACTGCCTTGACACATGGTTCTCTTCATGGTTGTGGCCTATATCGTTGTTCAATGGCATCCTTGATCCCGGTAATGAGGAGTTGAAATACTACTACCCGACCACAACGCTTGTGACCGGTCCTGACATTATTTTCTTCTGGGTTGCGCGAATGATTATCGCAGGATATGAATTTGTGGGCGACATGCCTTTCAAGAATGTATATTTCACCGGTATTGTGCGTGACAAGATCGGAAGAAAGATGTCAAAGCAATTTGGCAATTCGCCCGACCCGCTCGATCTTATCGCCACCTATGGAGCCGATGGTGTGCGCATGGGTATGATGCTTGCAGCTCCTGCCGGTAACGATGTGCTGTATGACGACAAACTTTGTGAACAAGGACGCAATTTCTGTAATAAGATATGGAATGCGTTCCGCTTGGTAAAAGGCTGGAATGTTGCCGACATCGAGCAGCCCGAAGCATCACGGCTTGCAACGGAATGGTTTGAGGCTCAACTGAGCCGCACACTTGCCGAAGTGCAGGATTTGTTTGGCAAATTCCGCCTATCGGAAGCTCTGATGGCTATTTATCGCCTGTTCTGGGACGAATTCTCATCATGGTATCTTGAAATGATAAAGCCGGCNTATGGCGAGGCTATTGACAGAACATCGTATGACGCTACGCTCAGATTCTTTGATATCCTTCTTCGCGCTCTACATCCCTTCATGCCGTTTATCACCGAAGAGTTGTGGCAGCACCTGCAGGAACGCAAGCCGGGAGAATCGATAATGTACGCTCTTCTCCCCCAGCTCCCCGAAGCGTCGGAATCAGNGATATCGGCAATGCAGAATGCGAAGGATGTAATTGTGGGCGTGAGAAGCGTAAGNGCTGAAAAGAATATTTCGCCGAAGGAGACACTTGAATTGAATGTGCTTGGCGCTTGGGACGCATCGCTTGACTCGGTCATCAAGAAACTTGCAAATCTGTCGGCGATAAATGCCAATATGAGCAAGGATCCGGCGGCAGCGATCTTCATGATCGGGACGAAAGAATTCAATGTGCCGGTGACTTCCTCTATCGATGTGGAAGCAGAGCTTGCCAAGTTGAACAAGGATCTTGCTTATTATGAGGATTTCTTGCAGAAAGTGCTGAAGAAGCTTTCAAATGAGAGATTCGTAAACAACGCTCCAGAGGCTGTGGTTGCCGTAGAACGCAACAAGCAGCGCGATGCGGAATCCAAAATTGCGACCATAAAAGCAAGCATCGAAGCTTTGCAGGGCAAATAGCTNTTAAAATAATAGCTTGTCATTCAGCGGGAAATGCGTTATTATGTTTTTAAACATAAACGTGTTTCTCGCTTTTTTCAATAAATTTTCATAATTTGCGTTTGGATAATTACTTTTTTTGATAATTAAAACTCTCTAATAACATGAAAGTTTACCAAACAAACGAAATTAAAAACATAGCCTTGCTTGGTAGCAAAGGCTCGGGTAAAACCACGCTCGCAGAGTCAATGCTCTATGAGTGTGGAGTGATAAAACGCCGCGGCAATGTGGAAGCAGGCAACACTGTAAGCGACTATTTTCCGGTGGAGAAAGAGTATGGCTACTCTGTTTTCTCTACCATTTTTTATGCCGAATTCGGAGGAAAGAAGCTTAACGTGATCGACTGCCCGGGAAGTGACGACTTCGTAGGTAACGCAATCACAGCTCTTAATGTCACTGACACCGGCGTGATTCTCGTTGACGCTCAATATGGCGTTGAAGTGGGCACCCAGAATATATTCCGTACCACCGCTTCACTTAAAAAACCGGTCATTTTCGCATTGAATCAGCTTGATGGAGAAAAAGCCGATTATGAGCACGTGATTGAGCAGATGCGTGAAATATTCGGTCCTAAAATCACCCCTATTCAATATCCGCTTAACGTGGGTCCCGGATTTAATGCGATGATCGACGTGCTTCTCATGAAGAAATATTCATGGGGTCCCGATGGCGGTGTGCCTAAAATCGAAGAGATACCTGCTGAAGAAATGGAACGCGCCAGCGAGTTGCATCAGGCACTGGTTGAAGCAGCAGCTGAAAATGACGAAACGCTTATGGAGAAATTCTTCGACCAGGGACACCTGACTGAGGATGAGATGCGCGAAGGAATCCGCAAAGGATTGATTGACCGCTCGATTCTTCCCGTGTTCTGCGTAAGCGCGCTCAAAGACATGGGTGTTCGCCGCATGATGGAATTCCTTGGCAACGTAGTGCCTTTCGTAGAAGATATGCCAGCTCCTGTCGACACTGCCGGTGATGAAGTGAAACCCGACAGCAATGGTCCGTTGTCGTTGTTCATGTTTAAGACCACTGTTGAGCCCCACATCGGTGAAGTGAGCTACTTTAAGGTAATGAGCGGAACATTGACTCCCGGAGTGGATTTGACCAACGTGGATCGCGGCAGCAAAGAGCGAATCGCTCAGATATTCTGTGTATGCGGACAAATCAAGACTCAGGTTGACAAACTTTGCGCCGGTGATATAGGCGCGACTGTGAAGCTCAAAGACGCTCGCACCGGAAACACTCTTGACGAGAAGGGATGTGAATATAAATTTGACTTCATCAAGTATCCCGCTCCGAAATATCAACGCGCCATACGCCCGGTGACTGAGAGCGACGCTGAAAAATTGAGCGAGATTCTCACCCGCATGCATGAGGAAGATCCTACTTGGGAAATACAGCAGTCTAAGGAATTGAAACAGACAATTCTTTCAGGACAGGGTGAATTCCACCTGCGCACATTGAAATGGCGTGTAGAGAACAACGATAAACTGCCCATCATTTTCGAAGAGCCGAAGATTCCTTATCGTGAAACTATCACTAAAGCCGCTCGCGCCGACTATCGTCACAAGAAGCAGTCGGGTGGCGCCGGTCAATTCGGTGAAGTGCATTTGATCATCGAGCCTTATTATGACGGCATGCCTGCACCCGACACTTATAAGTTCGGCAATCAGGAATTCAAGATGAACGTGCGCGACACTCAGGAAATACCTCTTGACTGGGGAGGAAAACTGGTGGTGCATAACTGTATTGTCGGCGGCGCTATCGACGCTCGCTTCATCCCCGCTATCGTCAAGGGATTGATGGATCGCATGGAACAAGGACCGTTGACAGGCTCTTATGCGCGAGATGTTCGCGTGTGCATATATGATGGAAAGATGCATCCGGTTGACTCAAATGAAATCTCATTCCGTCTTGCAGGAAGAAATGCGTTCAGTGAAGCGTTCCGCAACGCCAATCCCAAGATTCTGGAACCGGTATATGACGTTGACGTGATGGTTCCCGCCGATGTTATGGGCGATGTGATGAGCGATCTTCAGGGCCGTCGCGCCATAATCATGGGAATGTCGAGCGAAAACGGTTTTGAAAAGATTTCAGCCCGTGTTCCTCTTAAAGAGATGTCAAGCTATTCAACTGCGTTGAGTTCAATCACCGGTGGAAGATCATCGTTCACCATGAAGTTCTCTTCATACGAGCTTGTTCCTTCTGATGTTCAGGAGAAGCTGCTCAAGGCATATGCTGAAGCTAATACTGAAGACTGATAAAGTCAGAAATCTTCACCTAAAATAGAAACCGGGGCTTGCTGCTGCAATCCCCGGTTTTCATAATGCGCTATTCGTTTATAGGATCAGAACAAACCGTTTCCGGCTTTGATTATATCGATCATAATCGGCTTCAATCCGCCCACGAAGCATTCCACGGCAATCACCATCAGTATAAGCCCCATAAGGCGCATCATCACGTTGTTGCCTGTTTCGCCAAGAATCCCAACAAGCTTAGTCGAGGCTCTTAGAATCAGATAGGTTATGAGGTATATGACAGCGATACTAAGAATAAGCGTCACTTTCATTTGCCATGAATTGGCATCCTCCATCAACATGATTCCGTTAGCGATGGCTCCCGGTCCACAGAGCATGGGGATTGAGAGTGGGGTGATAGAAATGTCATTTGCGTAGACTTTGACTTCCTCTTCTTTCAGTTTTGTGTTGGAATATCGCGCATGGAGCATGTCATAACCTATTTTCATGATTATGATGCCTGCGGCAATGCGGAAACCGTTGGCTGAGATTCCAAACAGAGAGAACAGAACCTGTCCGCATACGGTGAATCCAATTAAAATTATGAACGAGATAACAGTCGCTCTCTTGACAATTTGATTTCGCTGATCATAGTCCATCCCTTTAGTCATGGACAATAGCACCGGCATGGTTCCCAGCGGGTTGGTCAACGTGAAGAACGATGTTAAACAGATAAATGCAAAGGGAAGCAAATTTTCCATATATACACCACATTTTTGATTGTGGCAAAATTAATATTATTTTTTCTCTCGGCAATCACGATGCGTCGAAATTTTCCTGCTCCCGTCGCCCTTAATCACAATTTTCCATTCATCTCGGTAAGATACTTCCAGTATCTTACCGGCATGTCCTGTCGCTGCTTGCGAGGATTGAGCCGCTCGATTATAGCCGTATATTTGAAATAGGCACGCCATAATTCTTGAAAAAGGAGTTCCTCGGAATCGAGTTGCTCTTCAGAGAGTTTTCCCGATGTCATATATTGCATTCCACGGTCGAGTCTGATTTGCTTCAATTCCTGAGTGTCATAGAAATATCCATAATCACGCAAGCGGTCGTAAATGATGAATCGCTGGTCGGCAAAGCGGTCTTTAAAATGATGCAGTGTCATGGGGAGAATATCGAACAACGGTTCTATCATGGCGAAATAGGTGCCGTCGACACCTTTCTGGAATCTTAGGAATTGCAAAATTCTATGAGCCTCCCCTCTCACTCTCCGGCACTCTTTCAATACCGCCAAGACGGCGGGGTCAGAAAAATCGGTTTCTATTGATTTTTCTGAAACTACCGCACGACAGATAAAATTGAACGCTTGCCATGGAAATTCAGGATTGTCCGTAAGGTATGCCGAAAGTAAGGCGCTTCTCGCTCCGGTTGATATTACTTTGCCAAGTTTCCTCCACACACGCCGAGCTTTTGCTTCGTCAGTCGCCACTTCGTGCATTGAATCATAGAAAAGCGGCATTGCGTCATTCTCCCGATATAGCCCATCAGGTTTCTCCTTTCGCTCGAATGAGTCAAAGACAGCGGTGAGCAATCCATCGAATGTACCGTCAAATTTGAAAATAATCATGAGAAATCCAAAGTGAGCTGCATGGGATTTATATTACTTTTACGGCTTACTAACTGTCGGCGCACATACTCGGGAGAAACGTCGCCGATTGACGGCGCCATCAACTCTCCGCAAGTTATAAAGTATTTCGCGCGATTCATTGCCACGCCTATTTTCTTGAGATTGTAGGACGTGAGACGGCGGAATTTGCGAGCGTTGACAATTAGCAACGCCGACTTCACTCCTATGCCCGGCACCCGAAGAATCATTTCGTAAGGCGCCTTGTTGATGTCGACCGGGAACGCTTGCGGATTTCTCAATGCCCATCCAAGTTTCGGATCTACCTCCAGATCGAGATTCGGATTATCGGGTTCGGTTATCTCCTCCGCTTTAAAATGATAGAAGCGCATGAGCCAATCAGCTTGATAAAGGCGGTTTTCCCTGACAAGAGGCGGTTGCTTCAATGCGGGCAACCGATTGTCATATTCATTGACAGACACGTATCCTGAATAGTACACTCTTCTCATCGTAGGCATGCTGTAGAGCGACGATGAGACCTGGAGTATCTGGCGGTCGGTATCGGGCGACGCTCCAACGATCATCTGAGTGCTTTGTCCGGCAGGAACAAACCGAGGGACATGCCGCATACGTTTTCGGTCTTCAGCGCATTCCAGCACCCCCTGCCTGATGTAGCCCATCGGCTCATAAACGCTTTTATGGTCTTTTTCGGGAGCAAGATATTTGAGCGATTCTTCGCGAGGAATCTCAATGTTGACACTCATTCTGTCGGCATATCGACCGGCTTCGTTAACCAGTTCCCGAGAAGCCCCCGGAATGCTTTTGAGATGTATGTAACCATTGAAATGATGCACTTCCCTCAAATCTTTTGCAATGCGTGCGATTCTCTCCATAGTATAATCAGGATTGCGCACGACTCCCGAGCTCAAGAACAATCCCTCGATATAGTTGCGCCTATAGAATTCCATGGTTATGTTTACTATTTCGCTTACCGAGAGAGTGGCTCGCGGAATGTCATTGCTGCGACGATTTATACAGTAAGCGCAATCATACATGCAATAATTGGTCAACATGATTTTCAGCAGAGAGATGCACCGTCCGTCGGCAGCGAAACTGTGGCAAACGCCGACTCCTCCAACGGTGTTTCCAACTCCGCCGGATTTGTTGCTTCGGACTGTGCCGCTCGACGAGCAAGACACGTCGTATTTAGCTGCTGCGGCAAGTATTTTCAATTTTTCAAGAACCGTTTCTGTCATAATAGGCAAAGTTAGCCATTGGCTGAGCAAGAAATCGACACTGCTGAGTTAAAAAGAGTTTAACGCATTGCGAAGTTTATTGACAAACTCATGATTCTTCATTCCCCATTTCGGATAGATGAGCAGATTCTCAGGAGACTGGCTTGTGAAACGCTCTATCGCAATTGCCGGATTGATTCGTTTGACTATCTCGACGCACAACTCAATATAATCATCGACGGTGAAACGAGGGATATTGTAGACACCTTCGCTAACATCACGAGCCATTCTGGTTCCACGAATAAGTTGCAGTTGATGAAATTTCACAGTCGAAACAGGCAGCATTGAGAGCGCATCGACAGTTCCAAGCATCATTTCGCGAGTCTCCCTCGGCAATCCCATTATGAAATGGAGCCCAACGAGAATCCCTTTTGCCGCCGTTCGGTTGACAGCGTCGACCGTCTGCTCCCATGTGTGACATCGGTTAATGAGCTCAAGCGTTGAATTATGGGAGGATTCGGCTCCGTATTCGATCAGCACAAATGTTCTGCGATTCAATTCGGAAAGGTAATCGAGCAGTGAGTCGGGCATGCAGTCGGGACGTGTGCCGATGATGACACCCACCACATCCTCTACTGAAATCGCTTCCTCATAAAGTTGCTTCAACCGTTCTATCTCGCCATGCGTATTGGTATAGGCTTGAAAATAGGCGAGATATTTCATTTCGGGATATTTTTTCCCGAAAAAATGTTTTCCTTCGCAAAGTTGCTGCGTAACAGTTTTTTGAGGACGACAATATTCAGGATTGAATGTTTGATTATTGCAGTAAGTGCATCCGCCAGAGCCAACCGTGCCGTCACGATTAGGGCACGAAAAGCCGGCATTAATGGATATTTTCTGTACTTTACAATCAAAATGCTCCCTGAGGAACATACTGAAGTCCCTATATTTCATTATATGCGGGTGGTCTTGTTAAGGAGATAGGCATCAAGTATAGTCATTGCCGCCATCGCTTCAACTATTGGCACCGCGCGTGGAAGCACACACGGATCATGCCTGCCTCTCGCCTGCAATTCTGTTGGGGTGCCATTGTCGTCGACCGTCGCAACGGGCTTCAACAGTGTAGCCACCGGTTTAAATGCCACGCGGAAATAGATGTCCATGCCATTTGAAATGCCGCCTTGAATACCTCCTGAATGATTTGAGGCTGTAGTGAGGTGATGCCTGTCAGATGCGGGAATGAACGTGTCAATCATTTCCGAACCTCGGCGACCAACTCCGTCAAATCCCATTCCGTAGTCGAAACCTTTTGCCGCATTTATGCTAAGCATAGCAGCTCCGAGCATCGAATGCAGTTTGCCGAATGCGGGCTCGCCCAAGCCAACAGGAACGCCGGTGATTACGCCGGTAATGACTCCGCCTATAGTGTCGCCTGCCTTCTTCACCTCCTCAATCAAGCTGATCATTTTTGAGGCGGTTTCCTGATCGGGACATCTCACAATATTGCTGTCAATTTGCGAGAGATCATAATTAGTGTAGTCCTTGTCAAGGCTGATATCCCCTACCTGAGAAGTATAGGCATAGATTCCGATTCCCAATGTCGACAAGGCTTGACGAGCCAATGCGCCGCCCACAACTCTTGACAAAGTTTCACGCGCCGACGACCTGCCGNCGCCACGGTGATCGCNTCAGTCCGTATTTCTCGGTATAGGTATAATCGGCATGAGAGGGACGGAACGTGTGTCGGATATTCTCGTAGTCGGCGGAATGCTGATTCCCGTTTTCAACCATGAATCCTATCGGGGTTCCGGTTGTTTTTCCTTCAAAAATTCCGCTCAATATCTTTACCTGATCCTTTTCGTCGCGAGCTGTCACGATCGACGACTGTCCCGGACGGCGACGATTCAGTTCGGCTTGAACGAGGTTAATATCTATTTCAATTCCCGACGGCATCCCGTCGATTATCCCCCCCACGGCTGCTCCATGGGATTCTCCAAATGTAGTGAGGCGATATATGGTTCCAAAAGTATTCATATTCGGTAATATTCAATTAGAAGCAATAGCGATGTCGGCAACCGAACCTTGTGTATAAGCAATCAATTCAGCCGGAGCTATTTCAAATTGAAGCCCCCGCACCCCGGCACTGACATATACGGTGTCGAAATCTTTTATCGTTGAATGAAAAAATGTGGGGAAATGCTTTTTCATTCCTATAGGCGAACAGCCTCCGCGTATGTAGCCAGTGAGTGGGAGGAGCTCTTTCATCGGAATCAAATCAGCTTTCTTGGCTCCTGCAACTTTAGCGGCAGCTTTAAGATCCACCTCCATGTCACCGGGGATCACGCATACGAAATAGCCGCACTTATCACCATGAAGAACAAGAGTTTTGAAAACTTTCCTGATGTCTTCGCCCAATTCTTCAGCCACATGGTCGGCTGCAAGATTGTTCTCNTCAACCTCGTAAGGAATCAGCTGGTAGTGTATTTTAGCTTTGTCAAGCAGGCGCGCTGCATTAGTTTTNGCAATTCCCGACATTTTCCAATTATTTTTGCAAATATACTAAATCTTTGCAGAAAAACCGGCAGGTTGCTCGCCTTATACNGCGAATCAGTAACCGATNTTTAGTTTATNTCTTCAAGNAATTCGACTTCAACAATTCCNAGCTGGTACTTTTTGGATGGNTTTGAGTCNAGTTCATTAGCNACNCCTCCGGCAAGCTCTTTCATGTCAAATGCNTCTTTTTCCGTGACAGCGCCAATTTGCCTTATAGTTATTTCGTCGNCGGCGACTTTCTTTTCAGGAATAATATGGACATATCCCAATCCTTTATCTGTAAAGCCTTTCCAAATGAGCGAGTCGCCGGCATAGACTTCAATGGGATAGGATCGTTTACGCCACCCTGTCAACTTGAGAGCAATGTCGCTTATTGCCGCTTTGCGCCCAAGCCGATATTTAATCCAGGAATTTGCAAGGGTTCCATCGGAAGTCCACACCGATTTTTCATTGTCGTCATAACTATTTTTTACGTCATCCTGAGCCGATCCGGCAATAGCTGAAATGATATCGACATCATTTTTCCGAGGAGAGTAAGAGTCTCCGATCGGGGTCGGACCTTTGTCGAGATTGACTTGCAAAGTCTCCCCCGGAATATAGCGGCTCACTCCTCCTTTAACCTCGACAGGAATTGACGTTAAAACAATGGATTCGGAAGGCAGCCCGGCGGCGCTTGCCGTGAGTTTAATTTTTCCAGCTTGCGTCGTGCTGCGTAAAAGCACTCGATTTATGCCGCATTCAACAGGTAAAGATTTGNTCATNATGTAGTTTTCAGGACCCTGAGCAATTCCGCCAAGCCATTCGGCAGGACCCTCTATTGCAAATTCAATCATTCTGTTGTCAACCGGACATCTTCGGCTATTTTTATCCACCACTTCAACTTGAACGAGAGCCATGTCAGCGCCGTCGGCATGCAACCCCTCGGGATTTTCAATCACCGACAGCAACAGTTTTTCAGGTTCGCCCGCTGTAGCGAGTGTGTAGCGGCTTGATTCACGTCCGGAAGCATAATAACCAACAGCCGTCAATTCCCCGGGCTCGTATGCGACATTATCAAATGCGAAGAGGAAGTTATACTTACGGGTGCCGTGACCCAGAGAAACACCATTTAAGAATAGTTCAACATCTTCGCTGTTTGACACCACATGCACCGGTTTTACAGTGTTTTCAGGATAATTCCAATGTCCGATTATATGGGTAGCAGGGATTCCGGTTTCAACCCATGAGTTGTCCCACATCACCTTATGAGCGAAAAATGCGTCTTTAGGGATTCTCATGGGATCCGTCACACCTGACCGGCGATAATTCTCGGCTCCGCGATAATGGGTATTTGTATCAGAGAATATGATTTTTACACCGCCGCTGCTGCTTCTGCGTCCATTTCCGGGACGCTCTCTCCAATAGTCATACCAACGCCTCACCATCTCTACCGCCAGTTCGTCTTGATTGTGGTTATAGTCCGAAGCGTCGGCTCCTCTATATTTCGGTCCCTCACCCTCTTTATGAAATGGATAGGAGTACTCGTCCCAGTATTTACGAAGCCCTTCGTCACGGCAATATTCCATCGCCCACATGGGATGTTTAGCCGAGCGGTTTATGTAGAGCATCTCTCCCCCATATTCCGCTTCGTCCACTTCGAGCATCTCACGTGAACCAATAGCCCGACCTCCGTGAGGGTCATACTTGTCTCTTATCGATTTCATGGCAAGCATGTGTTCGGGGCTTACCCGATAGTTTCCCGACTCATAAAAAAGTATCGACGGATTATTTCGATTATATATGATAGCGTCGCGCATTAATTCCTCGCGTTGTTCCCACTGACGACCGTCGCGATCTTTTTCCGCATCGCCTGCCGGCATTGCCTGAATGAGCCCGACTCTGTCGCATGATTCNACATCCTGTTTCCACGGAGTCACNTGCATCCAACGCACAAGGTTNNCGCCTGATTCCACCATCANTCCGTTGGAGTAATCGCTAAGCCACGCCGGGACCGACAGCCCTGTGGCAGGCCATTCATTAGATGTTCGTTGAGCATAACCGTGCATCATTATGACACGGTCGTTCAGCCATATTTTNCCATCGGCAAATTTTGTTTTGCGAAATCCGGTGCGAGTCCTTACCTTGTCAATACTGTTTCCTGCTTCATCGATTAATTCAGTATCTACATTATAGAGATACCCGTAGCCCCAGCTCCAGAAATTCATGTCGTCAACACGGGAGGATGCTGTGAGTATGCCCGATTTTCCGGGCTCAATTGTTTTTGACTCGCCATTAAAAGTTTTTACCTTTTTCCCGTCAACATCATATATCGTCACACGGTAAGACACGGTAACGGGTGCTGAGGTTTCGTTTTTAACTTCCGATTCAGCGTTTACGGTTGCCTTTCGGTTCTTAATGTCAAAGTCAGTGGCATAAATATAGACTCCTGTAGTGCCAAGATTACTATAAAGCGGAAGTGTTTGATAGACTGACGGTGTGACGTGGAGATAGACATTTTTAGGGATGCCACCGTAATTGGCGTTGAAATTACGGTCATTCCATTGAAACTTGGTGTCAGTGCCTCTTTCCTTATAATCCCAGTCATTGTCAATTCTCACTGCAATGAGGTTGTCGCCATCTTTCATATAGGGAGTCAAGTCGAACCCTGTTGCCATCACTCCGTTCTCATGAATTCCGAGATGATGTCCGTTGAGAAAAAAGTCGGCTCCTTGGCGAACTCCTTCAAACTCGACAAACACTTTTCTTCCATCCAATTGAGGCACAGTAAAATGTTTACGATACCAGCTGACGGTATCGGTGAGCTGTTCTATCGAAAGATGAAACGCTTCTTCTCCATTGAAAGCTCTCGGAAGAGTGACGCGTTTCCATGAACTATCATCAAAATCGTTTTTTTCGCCGCCGGAGATGTCACCTAATGCAATCAGCCAGTCGCTGTTAAAA
>WFMA01000234.1:0-18168 GCA_009177195.1 Bacteroidales bacterium
ATATCGACATCTTCGAAAATCATTTCGCAATTGAAATCATAACCCAGCACCATCTCGGCAAGATTGTAACCCGCCGCACGCCCGACATCACCTGCTATGGCGCTTATGTGCTCGACAATCTGACCGGAAAAGTCGATAAATTTCTCGCCAAAATAACTCTGATAGCAACCGGCGGCGTAGGCGCTGTCTACACAACCACAACCAATCCGCTGGTAGCGACAGGCGACGGCATAGCAATGGTCTATCGCGCCAAGGGAACAGTAAAGGACATGGAATTCATCCAGTTCCATCCCACCGCCCTCTATCATCCCGGCGATCGACCGTCATTCCTCATCACCGAAGCGATGCGCGGCTACGGAGCGGTATTGAGAAATCTCAAAGGCGAGGAGTTCATGCACAAGTATGATCCGAGACTATCGTTGGCTCCGCGTGACATCGTGGCGCGCGCCATCGATTCGGAAATGAAGCTCACCGGCGACGACCACGTATATCTCGACGTGACCCACAAAGACCCGGAAGAAACCAAGCATCATTTTCCAAATATTTACAAGAAGTGCCTGTCGCTCGGCATCGACATCACCAAGGACTACATTCCCGTAGCTCCAGCCGCCCACTATCTGTGTGGAGGAATAAAAGTCGACACCAACGCCGAGTCATCGATCAAGCGCCTGTATGCCGTCGGCGAATGCTCATGCACCGGATTGCACGGAGGCAACCGTCTTGCATCCAACTCGCTCATAGAAGCTGTAGTCTATGCCGATGCTGCCGCTAAACACGCCATCGAGGCTAAAGACCACTACTCGTTCCGCACCGATGTGCCCGACTGGAACGACGAGGGCACCCGCCATCCTGAGGAGATGGTGCTCATCACCCAAAGCATAAAGGAGGTGGGGCAAATCATGTCGACCTACGTGGGCATCGTCCGAAGCGACCTTCGATTGAAACGCGCATGGAACCGTCTTGATATTCTCTATGAGGAGACCGAGAAACTGTTCAAACGCTCCAAAGCGAGCCGGGAAATATGCGAGCTGCGTAACATAATCAATGTTGGCTACCTCATCATGCGACAGGCTATGGAACGCAAGGAATCGCGCGGACTACACTACACTGTCGACTATCCCCACACCGAGCATTAATTTTAATTTCACAATATTTTATCTCCATTTTTTGTTATAGTGACATGAGATTGTTTTATGCCATCATAGCTATAATGCTCTTCCATGTCACCGCTTTAGCCCAAAAAGTGGACAGCAACGGTGTGCCGGTTCCTCCCAGCCCCGTGCAGAAACCGGTGGAAGGACGTTATCATTTCATAACCGAGGAAGGCGACACTGCGCTGATGGTCGTGCTGAACAACATCACCGTCTTTCCCGCCATGAAGTTCAAAAACAAGAAGCAGGAACAATTCTATTGGCGAACGGTCAGGGATGTGAAGCGCACCCTCCCCTACGCTAAACTCATAGCTGAAACCCTCCTCGAAACCTACGAATATATAGAAACCTTCCCCACTCAGAAAGAGCGCGAAGAGTATCTGTCGAGAATGGAAAAAGAGATTTTCGCCCAGTACAAGCCTGAACTGAAAAAATTCACCAAATCACAGGGCAAGATGCTTGTCAAGCTCATAAATCGTGAAACAAACCAAAGCAGTTACTCCATCCTGAAAGCTTTCTTAGGCACTTTCCGCGCAGGATTCTGGCAAACTTTCGGACACTTCTTCGGAGTGAATCTCAAATCCTCCTACCGCCCCGACAAAAACAAGGAGGATGCTATAATAGANCGCGTGTGTGTCCTCGTCGAAGAGGGAGCCCTATAGCAATCAATACATCTGCAAAGCCCGGAGCTTCTCTATCATCTCGCCGCGCGACATCGTGCGACACTGCTTGAGCGTGTCGGCGAAATCATGAGCCACCCGCTGCACTCCCGCATGATTGAACACCCGGTAAAGATAGTTGTAGTGGCGGTTAAACATGTTTTCAATTTCGTCATCCTCCAGCTGGCATGTTTCCCTGCCCTCTTCCTCCACAAGNTCAAGAAGCTGGCGGCGGGTGTCATCGTCAACCGAAGAATTGTTGAGCACATGGCTGCGGCACAACACATTGCCGAGAAGCATCCCCATCGACACTTCAAAATGTTTCAGTATATGATTCCACGATGATTTTGCCGACAACCGAGGGTTTCCGTTAAAATAATATACCGGAGAAAATTCTATGGCTTCACCCGATTCCGCATCAAGCGAAATAGCTGACACTATCTCGTCGGCATCAAATATAGTAACGCCTATAGCCATCCCCGTTATACCGTAACAACGGTCATTCTCGTCTATATATTGAAGTTTCATATACCGTATTAAATTAGATTCTCTTTTATAACGACAAATATAGTGCTTTGGATTGAAACTTAAGCAGGTTATTAACCAATTTTTATTTTCAATTAATCACCATGATTTTTGCTACGGCTCCATTAGAAGAACCGCCCTCCGAGCTGCCATTGGACGCAAACACAAGATATACACCTGTTTTTACGCGTCGTCCCGATGCGTCACATCCATCCCACACCGCCATTCCGCCGGTAGAGCGGCACTGATAAAACACATTTCCTGCTATATCGGCAATCTTCACGAGTGAATCATCCATCAATCCTGTGATGGTTATCGGTCCAGCATATTCAGGACGAACAGGATTTGGGTAAGCATAAATTTCAGAGTAATCTTCATGCGCCGGAGAAGCGTCGGAAGAATATTCCACCAAACCGTAACGGGTGCCTATATACACCGAATTGCCGTTGCGGTCACATGCAAGCGCCGCTATTTCATCGACAGGCATACCACCGGTATTCTCCGAAGTGAAATTGGATATAACTTCTTTTCCATCAGCGCTAACAAGATATAAACCTGAAGACGGCGTTCCAAACCATTTTCTGTTGGCATTATCCACCGCTATCGCTGAAACAGCTCGGTTGCCAAGAAGATAGTCGGCATACTGCGTGCCGTCGTTTCTCGGAACCTTAACCCTTTCCACTGTTCCGTTTCCGCCGAGCATCGACGCAGGATTGTGAATCACTATCACGCCATCGCCTGTTCCTAACCACAACGCTCCGTCCTTATCCTCAGCCATGCTTAAAACACTGATGGGACCGAATGATTTACCGTCTTGATCTATAAATCCCCTGTAGACGTAGTAAGTATCGTCAGTTGTAGTATCGATTGTTCCGTTAGTGTTATATATCAAGAATTTATAAGGATCATCCGACGACCCCACAACCACTATATTGCGGTTCTTGCTGTGCTTCAGAGCCATTATACGCGAATCACGGGAGAAAAACACACCCGGCTCAGTGTTTTTAAGACTTATCCAGTCATCTTTAGTCACCTCAGCCTTTTTTCTCTTGGCAGCAGGAAGAACACCTATGAATATATTTTCCATGAAATCATAGGCATAGACGAAAAGATTGCCTGAATCATCAAAATCAAGCGACAGAGCCGTGCAGTTATACGTCTGATTAAGCGGCATATTTCGCCAGTCATATTTCGCCACCTGCTTTCCGTCACGGAACTTGTATATGCCTTCAAACCATGTTCCCACATATACCGTACCCGGCTCTTCAGGATCTTCCACTATTGAAAATCCCGGATAAAGAGTTCTCGACTCTCCATTGGCAAGTTCCACATCATTTACATCAGGGGTGATGTCAGTAACGAAACCATCTTTAAAAGCGTTGATCGAAAGCATGTCGCGGGTGGAATAAACAGGCACAACATGGCTTTCAGCGCGATTTGTGAGATAAATATTATCCGATGACATTCCCGGAACTATTCCCCATATACCTACATTTATCGACGTGCCCATCGGTTTTATTTCAATCTGATCTATCTTTTCCGAAGCAGCGTTATAATGACCCAACCCTGCAGGATTAATAAACCACAAGCTGCCGTCATCACTGATGGAGTTATATGCCAAATTATTTTCATAACCCTTCTTTTTCAATATTTCGGGAATGGGATAATTAACTGCATTTCCTTCTGAATCTATCAATCTATAGTCGTTAGTATTCCCTATCGCCCATTTCTCACCCATTCTGTTAATCGTAGGGTTGAAATAAAGATAGAGATAATTGCGAGTAAATGAATTTGATTCATAGTCTATAGTAATTATACCTTCAACATCGCTGTCGCTTGTGTACAGCAGCTTCCTATCGGATATGGCTACCACAGCCTTCAGTTTGCCGGCATCACCGAGCGAAACAAAAGATTCAATAGTGTTGTGACGGACATCCAAAGGAGAGTAATAGAGCTTGTCATCCATCCCTATTANGAGTTTATCGCCGGCTATAGCGATGACAGGAATGTTTTTGTTAAATATTCCCGATTCCGAAACAGTGTAATTTGAAGTATTGAATTTGACTATGCCGAAGCCGGTCGCCACATAAGCATCATCGCCTAAAAAAGCCACGCCGTTAAGGGTTTTGTCAGTTACATAGGTGGCGGCAAGGATATCCCCGAGATTAACCGTCTCGCCGTTGTCATAGAGTAAATCTATATTTCCTGACTGATAAAAAAGCATCACGTAATCACGATCATAATTACGGAACATATCGATGACATTGATATCGCTCAATCCGTTGCTCGAAGTGTAGCCTATCGTCTCACCGCTCTTTTTATCGTAAGCAAAGACATTACCACCTGAAAGATAATAAACAATATTTTTTGTATCTATTACTTTTTGCAGGTAGTTGGTGCTGTAATTACTGTATAAATTCCATGACCCTACGCTTTGGCTGAAAGCGACGGTCACAATAAACATCGACACAAATGCCGACAATAGTCTTTTCATCATAACTGGCTCCTGAATAATACATTAATTCTCGGAATGAAAATATTCGCTGAGACTTGACGTTGCGCGCCCTCTATGGCTTATGCTATTCTTCTCCTCAGATGTAAGCTCGGCGAAAGTGCGGTCGAAACCTTCGGGAATGAACACCGGATCATATCCAAATCCGTTGCTGCCTTTGGGAGCTTCGGTAATAATACCGTTGACGATGCCCTCAAATTTCAATGTCGAGTCACCTTCAATGAGGCATATCACCGTCCTGAAGCGGGCTTTCCTGTCATCTTTTCCCTCCATGTTCTTGAGCAGAAGCTTCATATTTGCCTCCGAATCATGTCCCGGACCGGCATAACGAGCCGAGTAAACACCCGGAGCGCCGTTAAGCGCATCGACCTCAAGACCTGTATCATCAGCGAAACAATCGTAACCATACTTGTCCTTGACCCAACGCGCCTTTATTTCGGCATTTCCGTCAAGAGTGTCGGAAGTTTCAGGAATATCTTCATTACAACCTATGTCATGAAGTCCGAGCACACAATACTCTTCGCCCAGTATCGAGCGAACCTCATCGAGTTTATGAGCATTGTTTGTAGCAAAGACGATTTTTCTGATTTTCATGACATATATATGAATTCTAACGTATTACTTAGAGTCTTTATTGTATGGGTCACCCCACAACAATGTTCACAATCTTGCCGGGCACAACAATGATTTTCCTTACTGTTTTGCCGTCAAGCCATTTTGCTGCGCCTTCATTTTCAAGAGCCGCCTTTTCTATCTCCTCACGAGGCATGTCGACAGGAACCTCGATATTGAAACGAGCCTTTCCATTGAACGAAACCGCCATCGTCACAGTCGATTCCTTGAGATAGTCCTCGTTGAAAGCAGGCCAGGAAGCGTCGAATATGGTAGTATCATTACCGAGAGCATGCCACAATTCTTCAGTGATATGGGGAGCGAAAGGAGCAAGAAGCACTATCAGCTGAGAAAGTATCTCGCGATTATGACACTTCATTGTCGTTAACTCATTCACGCAAATCATGAAAGCGGCGATAGAAGTGTTGAAAGAGAAGTTTTCAATATCCCATGTAACCTTCTTTATCAGCTTGTGAAGCGATTTAAGCTCCTCTTTCGTAGGCTCGCCGTCAGTTACAAGGAATTGGTCCCCTTTGTAGAAAAGTCCCCACAGACGCTTCAAAAAGCGGTTCACTCCGTCAATACCGTTAGTGTCCCAAGGCTTGCTCTGTTCCAGCGGACCGAGGAACATTTCATAAAGGCGCAAGGTGTCGGCTCCGTAACGCTCTACAATGTCATCGGGATTAACCACGTTGAACATTGACTTCGACATCTTCTCTACAGCATAACCGCATTCATACTTGCCGTTGTCAAGAATGAACTCGGCGTCATTGAATTCAGGACGCCATGCGCGGAACTTGTCTATGTCAAGAATATCATTGCTCACTATATTCACGTCAACATGGATAGGAGTCACATCATATTGATCCTTCAATCCGTAAGAAACGAACGTGTTGGTGTCTTTTATTCTATACACGAAATTGGAACGTCCCTGAATCATGCCCTGGTTGATGAGTTTCTTGAAAGGNTCGTCCTTCACCACCAGNCCNAGGTCATAAAGNAANTTATTCCAGAANCGGCTGTAGATCAAGTGACCGGTAGCNTGTTCGGTACCNCCTATATAAAGATCCACATCCTGCCAATACTCGTTAGCCTCTTTTGACACAAGAGCGTCATTATTGCGGGGATCCATGTAGCGCAGATAATAAGCCGATGATCCGGCAAATCCGGGCATAGTGTTCAATTCCAACGGATACCCCTCTTCAGTAGCCCAGTTTTTAGCGCGTCCCAGCGGCGGCTCCCCTGTCTCGGTGGGAAGATACTTGTCCACTTCAGGTAAAAGCAATGGAAGTTTGTCCTCGCTAAGCAAATGAGGTATTCCATCTTTATAATAAACCGGGAAAGGCTCGCCCCAGTAACGCTGACGGCTGAAAATTGCGTCGCGAAGTCTATAGTTAACCTTTACTTTTCCGATACCCTTCTCCTCTATGAATTTTTTAGTGGCGGCGATAGCGTCCTTCACCTCCATTCCGNTCAGGTTCAGTTCAGNGCTNTGNGANTTGATCATTTTGCCCGACTTGGCNTCGAAACTCTCCTCGCTCACGTCACATCCCTCTATAAGCGGAATGATGGGCAGATTAAAATGCTTGGCAAATGCATAGTCGCGGCTGTCATGAGCGGGAACAGCCATGATAGCGCCGGTGCCATAGCCCGCAAGCACGTAGTCGCTCACCCACACCGGGATATTCTTACCCGTAAGCGGATTCACGGCATAAGCGCCGGTGAAAACTCCCGACACTGTCTTCTCTATCATGCGCTCACGCTCGGTCTTATGCTTCACTTCGTCAAGATAAGCATTGACAGCTTCGCGCTGTTCGGGAGTGGTGATCATGTCAACATAAACGCTCTCGGGAGCGAGCACCATGAAAGTGACACCAAACACTGTGTCGGCGCGTGTGGTGAAGATCTCAAGCTCAACATCGCTTCCCGCTATCGGAAAACGCATTTCAGCTCCCTCCGAACGTCCTATCCAGTTACGCTGAGTCTCTTTAAGAGAGTCGGTCCAGTCTATTCTTTCAAGACCGTCAAGCAGTCTCTGGGCATAGGCTGAAACGCGCAGACACCATTGATACATCAATTTCTGCTCCACAGGATAGCCGCCTCGTATCGACACACCCTCGCTCACCTCATCGTTGGCAAGCACTGTTCCAAGTTTAGGACACCAGTTTACCATCGTGTTGCCAAGATAGGCTATGCGGTAGTTCATCAGTGTGTCGCTCTTCTCCTTTTCGCTGTAGGCGTTCCACTGATCGGCGGTAAAGTCAAGCTCCTTTCCACAAGCCGCCTTTATCCCCTTGCTGCCCGATTTTTCAAAATGCTCTATAAGTTCGCTGATGGGACGCGCTTTCTGAAGTTCTGTATTATAATAGCTGTTGAACATCTGCATGAACGCCCACTGGGTCCACTTATAGTATTCAGGCTCGCAAGTCTTAAGCTCACGGTCCCAGTCATAGCAGAAACCTATTTTATCAAGCTGGCTGCGGTAGCGCGCCACATTCTCCATCGTAGTCTTTTCGGGATGCTGTCCGGTTTGGATCGCATACTGCTCGGCAGGCAATCCGTAAGCGTCATACCCCATAGGATGTAGCACATTGAAACCGTTGAGACGTTTGAATCGTGAAAATATGTCGCTGGCTATGTAACCAAGCGGATGTCCCACGTGAAGACCTGCTCCCGAAGGATAGGGGAACATGTCGAGCACATAATATTTGGGACGTTTCTCGTCAATCTCAGCTTTATAAATCTTATTATCTTTCCAATATTGCTGCCAACGTGATTCTATTTCTCTATGATTATATTCCATGACTTGTGTTTATATTTACCTTATTAATTCTTAATCATTTTATTTTCGCGCTTATCTCAAGCATTCGTTCAATGGGACGACGAGCTTTTTCAGCTATCTCCTTGTCCACATGAATTTCGGGAGTCTCGTTTTTAAGACAGTCAAGCAATTTCTCCATCGTGTTCATCTTCATGTAATTGCAATCATTGCAAGCGCATGTCGAGTCATTGGGAGGAGCGGGAATGAACACCTTTCCGGGACACTTCTTCTGCATCTCGTGAAGGATGCCGCTCTCAGTTGCTACAATAAATTCATTACTGTCGCTGTCAATAGCATATTTCAACAATGCAGCCGTCGACCCCACTTTGTCGGCTATAAGCTGGAGAGGACGCTTGCATTCGGGATGAACGAGTATTTTAGCCTCGGGATGCTGCTTCTTGAGTTCTATTATCTTTTCTACTGAGAACTGCTCATGAACATGGCATGCTCCGTCCCACAGCTTCATGTTGCGTCCGGTAACCGAATTTATATAGTTGCCGAGATTGCGGTCAGGACCGAATATGATAGGAGTCTCCTCAGGAAAACTCTCAACAATCTGGCGGGCGTTGCTCGAAGTGACCAGCACATCGGTGAGTGCTTTCACCTCGGCTGAGGTATTAACATAGCTTATCACGGTATGCCCCGGATTCTCCTCTATGAATTTACGGAACTCCTCAGCGTTGCAACTGTCGGCAAGCGAGCATCCGGCTTCAATATCGGGAATAAGCACTTTCTTGTCGGGACAAAGAATCTTGGCGGTCTCACCCATGAAATTGACACCACACATTACTATTATAGGTTCTTCAAGCTTTGCCGCTATCTGGGCAAGAGCGAGGCTGTCGCCTATATAGTCAGCCACGTCCTGAATCTCCCCTATCTGATAATAATGAGCCAGGATCACGGCGTTCTTCTCCTTCTTAAGCTTCAATATCTGATCTTTCATAAAGCTATGTTATATTATATGTGTGCAAAGTTACTAAATTTTCCCTATATAACTCTCAACGCACTACCCCCACTTTCAACGACTTTCTTTTTTATTGTTTTATTTTTTAAGAAGAAAGATTTTTTAAAAAGAAAATATAAGGTGTTGGTTATAGACGTTGATAGTTGAGATAAGTTTTTCACTTTTTCCTTGCATATTAACTTATGAAAGTCGTGTCAACACTCCGTCAACATTTTTGAGCNAAAGAATTATAGATATAAAATCTTTATGATTAGATTTTTATATTCCTATATTACGAGAGTTGGAACATGTTATCAAGAGTAGGNTTATNACNNGGATGTTGATTACTGAAAAACTGTCAACACTCTTGATAAGTGAAGAAAACCGTGTGGAAAACAGTTTAAAATAAATATGATAATTAATTTGCACAGCATCCCCTTACCCACGCTTATATAAACAGATGACAATTGCAAAAAGTTTTATCAAATATTGTTTTTTAGTTTTCAACCTTTATAAACATCGTTTTCAACAATTATTGACCATTCATTATCAATTGTCGGTGATATTGCTTAACTTTGAGAATAAATAAAAGATTATTCATGAAGAAAGTTCTTATTATAGGCGCCGGTGGGTTCATCGGCGGGTTTATAGCCGATGAAAGCCTTAANCGCGGATATGAAACATGGGTGGCGGTCAGGGAGTCCACTTCACGCAAATATCTCACCGATGAACGGCTGAAATTTGTGGTGCTCGATTATGATAGTGTTGATAACTTGGTCGACAAGTTTAAAAATNCTTTGCCCGATGGTGAAAAATGGAATTATATTGTTTATAATCTCGGTGCCACCAAGGTGACCGACTATAGGGATTTCAACAGAATCAACTATGAGTATCTGAAAAATGTGATCGAAGCGTTGAGAACTGCTGGAAAAATTCCTTCAAGGTTTCTTTATATGAGCAGCTTGAGCGCGCTTGGACCCGGCGATGAAAAGAACTATACCCCTTACACTTCTTCCGATATCCCCTCGCCCAACACCCGTTACGGAGTGTCGAAAATAAAAGCTGAGACTCTGCTTGAAATGTCGCCTGATGTTCCCTGGATTATTTTCCGTCCCACCGGTGTCTACGGACCTCATGAACAGGACTACCTTATGATGATAAAATGTATAGACAGCCATTGGGATTTCGGAGTGGGATTCCGTAAGCAGCTGTTGACATTCATTTATGTTGAGGATCTCGTCAACGCCATTTTCGACGCTCTTGAAAAGGCTCCGTTGAAAAAGAAATATATAATAAGCGAGGACCGGGCTTATACTCAGAAAGAGTTCCGAAGCATCGTGTCAAGAGAGTTGAACAAAAAATTGGTTATTCCCGTCAGGCTTCCGCTGTGGGTTGTTAAGATAGCGTCATTTGTAGCTGAGAAATATGGAGTGGCTAAATTGAAGCCATCTACTCTCAACAGCGACAAATATAAGATAATGAAGCAGCGCAACTGGAATGCCGATGTGAGCGACGCAAAGCGTGATTTCGGATTCAATCCACGCTATTCGCTCGAACGCGGCATAGCCGAGACCGTCAAAGCTTATAAACAATCTATCGACAGGAAATGAACATGAATAATTATCAGCGTCCACCATGGTGGGTGATAGTGGTTATAATAGTGATGTTGCTGCCGTTGTTTTTCTGGCCGGCGGTTATAACGCGCGTGTTGGCTGATTATGAAAAATATGACACGGTGTCGATACTGTTTTTCATCTTCCCCCTGTATGCGGTTTTGAGCTGTTACTACGCCTATAAAAGTTATGAAGCACGCAAAGATTTGAGTGTGATACTCCTCTGCGTGCTTCTGTTGGCTTATATAGGATGCTGGTTCCTACTCTGAGATGGTGATATTCTCGCTGTCTGATTTCACATATAAGGGACGCTCGTCGGGCGACTCGGCTACTATCTTCACGTTGCGGAATTCTATGTTTCTCGTGTGGTTGAGCCAGAATCCCTGTGCCGGCAGGATGCCCCACATTGTCGATTCGGGATACTCTTTCACTTTTTCATCAGTGGGAGCCGCCGTGGCTTTCTGACCTCCGGCATGGCTGATGGTGATGTCATGCAGAACGATGTCGGTCACCGGATGCCCCTCTATGCCGGTGATGGAACAGCCCGAAGGACCAGCTCCGTCAATCATTATGTCATGAAGGCACACTCCGCTTATGCTGCCCACCCCTTCTACGGGATGATCCTTGGAATAAGGACGTGCGCGGTCGGCGAGACGTATGAATATGGGCGACTCGGTTCCGGTGATGGTTATGTCGCCTATATTCACATTGCGCATGGTGCCTCCGTCGACTATTTCAAGAGAGATGGCTGAGTGTCCGCGTCCGTCGGGATAGCCGAAATACTGGCTCGACTGATCGGCTGACGGCTTGACCACTATTCCGCGTATGTTGATATTGCGGAATCCTCCATTGGTTTCGGTGCCGAGTTTGATAGCGTTGCAGTGGCTCGACACGATGCAGTTTGAAATAGTCACATCCTCACAAAGTCTCGGCGATGTGCTTTTGAGAGTGATTGCGTCATCGTCGGAATCGGCTATCATATTTGACACCACCACGTTGTGACATCCGTCAAGATCAAGCGCGTCGTTGTTGTAATTGTTGCGGTTGAACACTGTGATGCCGTCGATCTTTAGTCGGTCGCAAGCGAGATAGTGCTGCATCCAGCATCCTGAATTTTTCAGGGTCACTCCGCTCACGGTTATATCCCGGCTGCGTATGAATCGCAGAAGATGAGGGCGTGTCAATCCCTCGTCGTTCCATGACAGTTTAGGAAATGCTTTCCCTCGTCCGTCGATAGTGCCCTGTCCTATAATCGCCACGTGGTCCACATTGTCGGCATAGATAAGCTGAATGGTGGGTACGCCGGTGCGCAGCGAAACGTAGTCGGAACTGATGGGAGTATAGTCATTGATGTCGGTGCTTCCATAGAGAGTGGCGCCGTTAACAAGCTGCAGTGTCACGTTGCTTTTAAGGAATATGCTCCCTATCTTGAAATTTCCTGTCGGCACGGTCACTGTGCCTCCCCCCTCTTGATGGCATCGGTCTATTGCGTTCTGCACTGCGGCGGTGCTGAGGACGGTGGTGTCATTCTTGGCACCGAAATCAACGATGTTGTAAATTGCAGCGTCGGCGCCCATTGAGGCGCCGACGGCTATTAACGAGATGAGAAATGTTTTCATTATTTGGCAAGTGATACTTGTAATCCGAGAATACTCAATGTTCCTGACGAGGTGTTTACTATTTTTACATAAACCTCTTTTTCGCTGCGCAATTGAGCCGAGAAGTCAAATTCTCTCACACCCTTAGTTCCTGAGAGGGCTCCGACTTCTGTATAGGTGGCTCCGCCATCATCGCTCTTCATCACTTTGCCTGCGAAAGAGCCTGTGCGAAGCATTTCGGCTTTGAATGTGGCGATGCTCGGACACTTGATGATTACCTCCCCGCTCTCTTTGTTGATTTGGAGGGCTCCAGTAATATCGGTCCACTCAGCATTAGCGAAGTCAGCTTTATAGCTTCCTCCGTTGAAAGTGATGGTGCCGTCGTCAACGAGTGCCTTTGCAGCGTCGTTGTTGAAGCGCATATATCCGCCGTCAGCTCCGGCTATGAAATTGTCGCCGCTTTCCACGGGAGGAGCGATGGGAGTGTTGCCGGCAAGATTGCCGTCGCCGAAGGGATGCTCGTCACCTTCGCTTGCGTCGCCGCCGGGATTGGTTGAACCTGCTCCTTCATTACCGAGGCTTGTGTCGCCCTCATAGAATCCCACCAGGGTGGTCTCGTAATTTTTGAGAGCTGTCGACAGCGCTTCGATCACGTCATAGTTCTTATCCTGACTGTTGTTGTTGAATGTCCAGCGGAAGTCGCCGTGATTCATTCGTCCCGCTCCATAGATGCCTTTAACTATGCTCGGCACGTCTTCGGCTGCGTCGGGAGTGTAAGAGTACATCAACGACGGGTCGGTGTCGAAATTTGAATAAGTCTTGCCACCCTGTTTTGCTTTAACGGTAGCGGGAACCTTTTCGTCGCGCGAAACAGCTTCAAAAGCGTCAAATTCAACAGTATTAGCCTCCGAATAGGGGCGATAGGTGTAAGAACCGCGCATCATGTTGCCAAATGATTTGACAACGCCGCCATCCTCGCCTGAGAAAGTGCCTTTGCTTCCGCCGGCTACGTCAGAACCCTGCATCGAAGAAAGAATGGGATACTTGCAGTCACGGAAATAGTTGTTTTCAACAAATGCCTCGGAGTTTTTAGCGGCTCCAACGCCATACTTCGATATTCCGTCGTAGTAATTGTTGTACACGTGAACGCTCATCGTGCGGATGCGCGGATGGCGCGAATCGCTGTGGTCAAACCAATTGTGGTGATAGGTGATCCAGTTGGGACCCGATTCGCTCGTCATGCCGCAAAGCGATGATTTTCCTGAATCCCAAAAGTGGCAATTGTCGATAGTGATATATTTTGAGTCGCTCTTAACGTCGACCGAGCCGTCGCCCTTCGCCTGGTCAGAGTCCGAACCCTTCTGTCCATAGTAAATGTCGAGGTTATGAACCCAGCAATGTAGATTGTCGGTATCGAGAGAAACTCCGTCGTCCATGAAATACATCAGCGCCAAGTTTCTAAGCTCCACGCTCTCGGCGTTGCGCAGCAAAAATCCGAAACCGTGAATAGTGGCGTCGTTACCGATACCCTCGATGGTGATGTTCATGGGACCCGATTTGTTGTTCTTGATTTGGATTCCTTCAGCCGAGCTTGAGAACTTGTCTATGTCCCCGGCATGGAGACATCCCACCACGCGGAACACTATGGGAGTGTTGTCATATCCCTTCAGGTATCCGTCAAGGATATCCTGAATTCCGGTGAAAGTCGTTTTATTACCCTTGTTGGAAGTGATCACATCGGTCGAGATGGTCTTGGCGCTCTTTGAAGTCACATAAAACACCTTGGCGCCAGCTTTAAGGGTTCCGTCATTATTATATGCTCCCACGCCATTGGCATAATTAAGGTGTGCGAAGCCCCCGCGGTTGAACGCTTTGACTTCAAGCGGCGAGGTTTCGGCGGCAGCATCATCCATCGGAGTGCCGTTGACCACCGGAACAACTTTCATCGTGTAGCTGCCCGGAGTCAGTCCGGTCATGTCGGCTCTGCCGTATGTGCCGTAGTTTCTCACGAGCTCCTTGTCGATGCGGGTGTAGTCGGCATATCCGGGTCCTTTCACATATACGTGATAGTTGTTGGCTCCCGACATGTTTTCCCATTCCACATAACAAGCCTCCATCCATCCGCCTGCCTCGGTGAGGGTCACATGTCCCGCAAGATTGCGCAGGAACGAGATGGAGCTAAGAGTGCCGTCATAGACTTTCGGATTCCCCTCTTTAAGATTCACGGTCACCTTGTTGCCTTCAATGTCGATGGCGTTGACGTCGGTAGTGTTGAACGATTCTACATTACCGCCTTTTAGAGAAAGATTCACTTTGTTTTGAGCCGCAATCGAGCCCGACATGCACAGGGCTACCAGCGGNAGGAAAAATATTGATTTTTTCATCTTTCGTCTACTTTTGGAATTTTATACAGTTTTTACCTGCTCTCAATAGATATATGCCGCGTTCAAGCGATGAAACGTCTATACGGGCGGGATCGCTCTCTGCTTTAGCCGACATGCGCAGTTTTCCGGCGGTGTCATATATCTCTATTGACGTGCCTGAAGGAATACCGCCCAGTTCTATGTTGCCGTTTATGATGCCGTTGAAGCTATAGGAAACGATTTCATCTATTCCTGAGAGAGCCGAGAACGTGAGGGCTACAGTGTTCATGTCATGGGATTCCGTCCCGTCATTGAAATGAAGCACCGCGTTGTCACCCTCGAAAGTGATTTTGGTAACAGTTTTTTCAACCTCTTTCCCATTGATGGTGAGGGTAGGTCCTGCCGCATTTCCCGCTGCTGCTATTGTCAATAGTAGTGCGAGGGTTAAAATTANTTTTTTCATAAACTATATAAAAATCGGAGACCTTAAAGACCCTAAGGTCTTTAAGGTCTCCATGATGTTAAATTACTATTAGTTTATCTGATTGCGATTTTAACAGGTTGCATATCGCTCACACGAACAACATAGATGCCGCTGCCGAGAACGAAACCAAGGCTGCCCGAGGTAGCCTTCTGCATGAACACTGTTCTGCCGGTCATGTCGACAACCTGCACGAGAGCTTCCGCGCGGAGATTGTTGACAGTCACTGCGTCGCCGTTCACCTCTACGTCGGGAGTAGCGGGAGAACCGTTGTCAATGATGTTTTCGATGCCGCCTGTGCCTGTGGCTACGCGCTCGATCAGGATGTCATGGAAGTTGATACCCTTGTCGTTGATGCTTGCGCGGTCAAGGACGACACCGGTTCCTGCGGTTCCCTCATAAGTGTGGGTGAACTTGAACATTTTCTTTGACGAAGCTGCAAATTTGAATGTGGCGAGATCGTCGTCGGCATTTACTTTTCCGTCATTGTTCAGGTCGTCGCCTGTGCTGAGCTTGACTGACTGCGCGCTTGAATCAGAGTTACCGCAATAAACGGTGATTTTCCACGGTCCTTCGATTTCTGAAATTTTGATATAGCACTTGCCGACACCGCCGTTCTTACCGATAAATCCAACGGCGTTGTCCGATGCGCCTGCGTGAGCGCTTGTGTAGGGACCGTAAGCTGAAGCTTTGAGGTTACCGAAAACCACGATTCTACCGCCGGCAGTTCCGATGGTCATGTTGTCAAACGATTCGCTGGCAGTTTTGCCTGATTTTATCATATCAGCTTGAGCGCCGGCTATGACAGTTCCCCAGTCAGAATTTGCGAATGATGCGGGAGTGGTGTGGAAGTCGGTATAGAACAATGTTCCGCCGGGAACAGTTTTGAACGACCACACTTCGCCGGTGGTGGTGCCAACGTCGTTGGTAGCGTCCACGCGCCAGTAGTAAGTGGTGTTTTCTTCAAGCTCTCCGGGGTTGAGCGATGTCTCGGTGAGGTCTGAAGCTATGTTTTCAAGATTCAGTGCGTCGGTTCCGAGATAAACGCTGTAGGTGGTGGCTCCGAAATATTCGGGAGTGGTGTTTTTCCACTCGAGTTTCACGTCAAGCACCTTAGCTTCGCCGTTGTTGGCGGGGGCTACCACTGTTGAAGCATTTGGAGCGAAAGGCTCGTCGACAGTCATTGTCTGGAGCACGGGAGAACTGACTGATTCAATGTCGTCGGAATATGCTTTCACACGGAAATAGTGAAGGGTGTTTTCAGCGAGATTGTCTACCTTAAAAGTAGTCACATTGGCGGCTGTGCGTCCTGCCTCGGTGAAGTTCTTGTTGTCGGTTGAAACCTCTACGATAAATCCCTTTTCATCATCCGAATTGTCGTTCCACTCAAGAGTGATGGCAGTCTTCTCGTTTTTAGTAGCCTTGAGAGTGGTGGGGTTCTTGATGTAGGGATAAGCTGNGTCGAGAGTGAACACGTAGTTCTCGATGTTGGCATATCCGTTGGCTGCTATCGCGGCTGCGTCCGATNCATCGTTGGGATTAAGACCGTTGGCTGTTTCCCAAGCGNCGGGAATACCGTCGNCGTCACTGTCGAGGGGCTTGTAGCCGCCATAGAGAGTGCCGGTTCCCTTGTGGGGAAGAGATTTTTCTGATGAAATACCGTTGGTGGTTCCGAATGTTCCGAACGATGTCAGTTCGTCGATGAGATACTGGTCGACCTCATCACGTGCGGGAAGCGANNCACCAACATTCTTNATCACCCATTCNACGNCTTGTTCGGCAGTGAGGCGATCCTTGATTTCCGGGAAAGCCTTGGGAGCGCCTGCAGCTTCAANAGNGGCGATCGATTCCATTTGATTACCNCCTCCGGTTGCGGTATATTCTGTTCCGTTAAGAGTGCCGTCAAGGTTGCTGTCATAGTAGTTGCCGCTGCCGAAGAACTTGTAGTTGGCGTTGCCGCCGATAAGGGGAGCGGTAGCGCTTTTCCACGGACCTCTGATGAAGTAGTTGTCGGTTATTTCAGCCCATGAGTCGCCGGCGCTGTCGCCGCCCATGTTGTAAGCCGCGCCGTCACCCCAGTTGTAAAGCACATTGTTCACGAACTGGTTGAGTCCTTTCACCTTCGGGTTACGGGTTTTGTTTTCGATATAAAGGTTGCGGAAAACGGTCACTCCGTTGTCAGTCTGGAGAAGACCGCCGCAAGAGTGAGGCTGCAGTCCCTGACCGATGATTGAATTCTGGATAGTGATATTGGCGGGACCGATCGACTTGTTATTGTTGCTGATAGAGAAGTTTTCATCCTTTCCCCACAGAACCGACATGTGGTCGAAAATCTGGTCATGAGCGCTGTCGGCTGTGCCGGCGGCATCTTTACCGCTCGAACCGTTCACACCCATGCGTATGCGAAGATAACGCACAATCAGGTTGTTAGCTTGCGAGAATGAAACACCGTCGCCGTATATCTGAACACCCTCTCCGGGAGCAGTCTGCCCGAGAATGGTCAGGTTGCTTTGGAACACAAGGCGCGATTTGATATTGATGACTCCCGACACATCAAACACGATGATGCGGTTGGATTTTGAGATAGCGTCACGGAAAGACCCCTTGCCGCTGTCATTAAGATTGGTTACATGGTAGATTTCGCCACCTCGTCCACCGGTGGTGTAGCGACCGAAACCCTCCGCTCCGGGGAACGCGAGCAATTGATCGGCTGCCGACGGCAGGGCGGTGACTAACGACAAACCTACTGCTAATGTTGCAATAATTTTCTTTTTCATGATAATGGTTGATACTTAATCAAGTAGTGTTAACGGACAAAATTAGCAATAAATTTTTCTACATCTATAAAAATTTTAGTTAAAACTAAATAAATATGAAGCTTTTAGCGCNC
>WFMA01000234.1:18173-19797 GCA_009177195.1 Bacteroidales bacterium
GNGCGCTAAAAGCTTCATATNTATTATATCGATAACTGAATTTCGCTTACATTGCGAAAACATTGAATCCGCCGTCGACAACAGCTACCGTGCCGGTCACGAACGACGATGCGTCGGAAATGAGGTACTGGATGGTACCGCAAAGTTCCTCAGGCTTGCCGAAACGCTTGAACGGTGTCTGGCGTATCACGTCGGCGCCGCGTTCGGTCAGCGAGCCGTCGGGATTGGTCAGGAGCGCCCTGTTCTGGTTGGTAAGGAAAAATCCCGGAGCTATTGCGTTGACGCGTATTTCGGGCGAGAATTTTGTCGCAGCCTCGTTGGCAAGAAATTCGGTGAAGTTGGTGATACCCGCTTTTGCCGCTGCATAGCCGATAACGCGTGTAAGAGGGCGGAATGCCGCCATCGAGGTGAAGTTGACTATGGCGCCCTTTCCGGCTTCAGCCATCGGTTTCATGAACACCTGGGTGGGAATGACTGTGCCCAGGAGGTTAAGATTCACCACCTTTTGGAAGTCATCGACCTTTACATCTAAGAAATTGTTGTTGGGACCGATCGTGGCGCCGGGCATATTGCCGCCGGCGGCGTTGAGAAGCGCATCGACCCTTCCATATTTTGCGAGAATCTCGCGGCAGTTCTCTTCGACGATCTCTGCGTTCATCACGTCGGTGGTGAGAAACATCGCTTCCCCGCCCTTTGCGGTGATGTCGGCTACTATTTTCTCACCCTCCTCTTTACGTCGTCCCATGACTACCACCTTGGCGCCCTGAAGCGCGAGATATTCGCTGATGCAGGTGCCGAGCACCCCGGTTCCCCCGGTGATGACTACTACCTTATCTTTTACTGAAAATAATTCGTTCATGATATTATTGTCAATTGGTTTATTTTTCTGAGTTGATCGTCGCCATGATTCCCGACACCATTCCCAGCGCGAGCATGCGGCCGTGGAATGAGTAGCCGGCGTTATATCCCATCTTCTCGTCGCCGAGCATCAAAGGCGCATGGTCGACGCGCATCGGAACTCCGGGCCGCTCCTTCTCGAAGGTGCGCACCACGTCGATGAGCCTCGGGTCGAGATGGCTCGATTCCTTAAAGTCGCCGTTGGGCATCACGTTGCAGATGCGGGCATGCACGAAATGGGTGCGCGAAGCATACTTCTTGGCGAGTTCAGGCACGTTGTTGTGGGCGCCGCCGCTGAGCGAACCGGCGCAGAAAGTGAGCCCGTTGTGGGGATTGGGAACTGCGTCGAGAAAAGCCTTTATGTCGGCGTCGCAGGTCACGATTCGCGGCAAGCCGAGAATCTGCAACGGGGGATCGTCGGGGTGAACGCACATGTTGATGTCATATTCGTCACACACCGGCATGATCGCCTCAAGGAAATATTTCATGTTCTCGCGCAGCTTATCGGCATCGATGCCCTTGTAGAGTTCAAG
Source organism: Bacteroidales bacterium (assembly GCA_009177195.1). Classification (GTDB taxonomy): domain Bacteria; phylum Bacteroidota; class Bacteroidia; order Bacteroidales; family Muribaculaceae; genus Muribaculum. Next base: position 19,604 of record WFMA01000234.1, read on the forward strand.
CAGCTCACGGAATTTTGCAACGGGGTCAAGGTCGTTTTCCGAAATGTTGCCGTTGACAAATCCCTGAGTCTTCACGATGATGTTCTCCACCAGTCGCTGTTCAGCCTCCTTGTCCATCTTGGGGCGAAGCTCCTCCACCCTCTTCAGGGTTTCAGCGTCATAGTCCTTTTCGGCGCCTTCGCGCTTGAGGATGT
>WFMA01000125.1 GCA_009177195.1 Bacteroidales bacterium
ATGACAAATTATTCCATGCCAATGGATTCAATGATATCCTCGATTATAACGACCGTTATCAGTGTACTACCGGAATGATGGACGGACTGCCAGATGTCAATACCGAAAATCCTGCGTTCCAGCACTATTATATGCTTTATGTGAACGATCTTATCGCCAATGGAGCAAGAGGATTCCGTTATGACACGGCGAAGCATATCGGTTTGCCGTCGGATCCGGTGGATTCAGCNGCNGAAAAAAATAATTTCTGGGATATTGTGACCGGNCGCGAGGCTGTNGACGGNGTTANNCTCGCGCTTCCCGCCGACAGTCTTTTTATATATGGAGAGGTTCTTCAGGATAAGAATGTGAAGGAGCGTGAATATACCGAATATGTCGATGTGACAGCAAGCGCCTACGGTCATGCCCTGCGCAATGCGCTTAGAGCCGGCACTTATTATGCCGACAGTCTTGCGTCATGGCATCACACTGCCGACCCCGATCGGCTTGTAACTTGGGTTGAATCGCATGACACTTATGCCAACGAGCATGAGTCGGCAGATATCGAGGATGCGCGCATAAGGGAAGGATATGTATTCCTCACGGCTCGCCAATATGGCACTCCGCTTTTCTTCAGCCGTCCTGCCGGCAGCACACGTCAAAATTATTGGGGAAACAATCGAGTTGGCGCCCGTGGAAATGACGAGTTCATGAATCCTGAGGTTATCGCAGTGAACCGTTTCCGCCATGCGATGCGCGGACAGGCTGAAAAGGTGTTTGTTTCTGACAATGGAGCTGCGATTGAAGTTGCCCGCGGAAATAAAGGCGCCGCCCTTATTAATATAGGTGACGATGTCCAGATGATAAATCTTCCCACAACTCTTGCCGACGGGACATATGCTGACGAGGTGCATGGCTCTGAGTTTGAGGTGAAAGGCGGCAAAATATCAGGAACACTGCAACCGCTTACATCTTATATTTTGTATAAAAAGTGACATTTTGCCACTGAACGCATGTGAATACCCTTGAAAATTAGTGCTTGAATAGCATAAAGTTCAGGGGTATTTTTGTTTTTGCATATTTTAACATAGTTAAAAACAATTATCGATGAATCAAAAATGTGACATTATTACATTTTGACATATTAGGCAGTTAAAATGTATCGGATTTTATTGAGATTTTTCAGAAAATTATCAATACATGTTATATAACATATCTTTCTGCTTGATAATCTTTGAGAAAAAAGCGCTATCTTTGTATTGCAATTGATAAGTAACTCTTCTCAATCGTTGGGAAAAAGGCGAGTCGATTGTCAAAGCTNAAACCTTCTTAGCTAAAATTAAATTGAAATCATGTCAGACACAAGAAAGAGAAAACAAGAATAACAGAATACTTTTTCATACGTAACTTTCCAATAAAAAGACAGAATAGATATTCAACAAGCAACAAGCGAAAAAATAAGGGAGCCGGGAGGCTGTCTTATTTTTTTTTANTATTTTTGTAGCNNTNTGAANANNATTGACNNNGAAACCGTACAACGNATTNTNGANACNGCCGANATNGTNGATGTNGTNAGNGANTTNGTNAATNTGAANNGNNGNGGCGCCAANTANATGGGNNTNTGTCCTTTTCANAANGAACGNACNCCGTCATTTTCCGTGTCCAAATCAAAGAATATATGCAAGTGTTTCAGCTGTGGAAAGGGTGGTAGCCCTGTCAATTTCATCATGCAGCTTGAACAATTGAGCTATAATGAAGCGCTGCGTTATCTCGCCAAGAAGTATAATATCGAAATAAAGGAGCGGGAACAGACCGACGAGGAACGGGAACTTGAATCGGAGCGTGAGAGCCTTTTTGCCGTCAATGAATTTGCCATGCAGCATTTCGAAAGGACGCTTAACGACACTGACGACGGGAGAAATATAGGGCTTGCCTACTTTCTTGAGCGAGGGATTAATGAAGCCTCGGTTCGCAAGTTTCATCTTGGTTATGCCCTTGAAAAAAGCAATGATCTCTATGAGGCTGCAAAGCGGAAGGGCTACAATGAGAAATATCTTTTGGATACCGGGCTGTGCATCAAGACTGATTCAGGACGCATTTATGATCGCTTCAAGGGCAGGGTGATTTATCCGGTGTTTGCTGTTTCGGGTAAAGTGGTCGCTTTCGGAGGGCGAACATTGAAGAAGGATGTGGCTAAATATGTCAACTCGCCCGAGTCGCTTATTTACCATAAGAGCAACCAGCTTTACGGACTCTATCAGGCTAAGTCGGCTATAGTGCGTCAGGATAAATGTATTCTTGTGGAGGGATACATGGATGTNANNTCNATGCATCAGTNGGGNGTGNAGAATGTTGTCGCATCATCTGGAACGTCATTGACCGAAGGGCAGATAAGAATGATCCACCGCTTTACGGATAACGTCACGGTGATTTACGACGGCGATGCCGCCGGAATTAAAGCGTCGTTGAGAGGTATTGACATGCTGCTTGCCGAAGGGCTTAATATAAAAGTGGTGTCGCTTCCCGACGGTGACGACCCTGATTCTTTTGCCCAGAAGCATACATCAACCGAACTGGAGGAGTATATCAGGGACAATGAGGTGGATTTCATACGCTTCAAGACCGACATATTGCTGAGAGGGGAGAATGGCAATGATCCGCTCGCGCGTTCGCGCATGGTGAACGACATCATTCGCTCGATAGCTGTCATTCCTGATCAGGTGAAGCGCAATATATATATAAAGGATTGCAGCCGTCGACTTGACATCGACGAGCTTGTGGTGAGCCGTCAGGTAGCTTTGCAGATAAAGACGATTGCCGAAAACGAGTATGAACGCAAGCAGAAAGAACGCGCCCGCGAATCGATAGCAGGTATCGAGAATGAGAAACCTGAGGAAAAGAAGCCTGAGGCGGAAGACTCGTCGGCTCTCATGATCGGCTCAGGCTCGGGGTCGGAGGAGTATAATGTGAGGGTGTTGCGCCCCTACGAATCGGCTATACTCAAATATGTGATAAGGTATGGCATGGTGACATTGTGTGAAGACTATGCCGAGGATGACNCCAATCCTATTCCGGTCAAGGTGATTNNCNATGTNGAATATGAGTNGACCCGCGAAGAGCTTGANNTTGTGAACNCTGACATGAAATCGGTGTTTGACGAAGCGTTGCGTTTGCGCGAGGACTGGGCGGAAGAGCAGGTGAGGCTTGAAGAGCGGCTCGCATCGGAAAGGAACCGGTTCATAGCCGACGGCGAGGAGGAGCTCAGAGCCTCAGGGCTTGAAATCGCTTCGATTGAGCGGAGAGAGAAGGAGCTTATCGCTGCCGCCGNTGAAAAATACATGGTCGACNGCAGGCATGGCGAAAGNCTTTTTGTGGAGAAGAACCTCGTGTCGCATNCCGATGATGCGGTTAGGAATATNGCTATCGAGCTTGCAAGCGAAAAACATGTGCTCGNGCAAAGTTCACACGCGCTTCATGAAAATCGAGACAGAGGAGGAGCGATTGCAGGAGCTTGTGCCGCGCGCCATCTATGAGTACAAGGATGCCATATTGGGTTGCCGCATAAAGGCTCTGCAGAAAGAGATAACCCGTATTGCGGCTTCCAATCCAGAAGACACGGAAAAGGTTATGGAAGCGATGAAACAGCTTTCGGAACTTCATGCGATACGCAGTGAAATAGCCCGATATCTCGGCGAACGCATCCTTTATCCCCGCAAATGAATTGAAATCCTACAGGCGGGAGCGTGAATTAAAGAAAAAATTCTGTATATGCGCTAATTCAGTTGTATTTTTATTTTATAAATAGCCCCTTATTTTATACCTTTGTGGAGAAAAATGTGGCTAAGCCACGCTTATATGGATATAAAGTAATTTCTTAAACTATTAATACCAAGATCATGGCAGAAAAAAAAGAGAAGTTGTTCGACATGTTTCAAGGTTGCTCTTACGATGAATGGAGAGCTAAAGTCGAAGCCGATTTGAAAGGCGCCGATTTTAATAAGAAACTTGTATGGCGAACAAATGAAGGATTCAATGTAGAGCCGGTTTACCGTGCGGAAAACATTGCTGACTTCAAGACTTTGGATTCCCTTCCCGGAGAGTATCCCTATGTGAGAGGAACACGTGACAACAATGACTGGCTTATCCGCCAGGAGGTTCTTGCCGACACGGTGGCTGACGCCAACGCTGTGGCAAAAGAGATTATCACAAAGGGTGTGACCTCGCTGGGTTTCAACCTGCAAATGAAAGAAGCTGCTGAAATAGCAGCCCTTTTGGACGGTATCGACGTTGAAAAATATGAAATCAATTTCAAAACCTGTCCTCGTCATGCCGTAGAATTGGCAAAAGCTCTTGTTGACTATCTTAAAGCCAACGGACTGACTGAAAAATTCCATGGTTCCATCGATTTCAACCCCATGCGCCGCGCGTTGAAGCACGGCACTGAATTTCCCGGCGATATCAAGGCGATGGCTCTTGAACTGCTCGACGTTGTAAAGGATGTTCCGGAACTGAGAGTGCTTGCGGTTGATTCTTTCATGTTCTGCAACGCAGGAGCATATATTTTCCAGGAACTCGGCTATGCGCTCGCATGGGGAGCTGAATGGATGACCATGCTCACTGAAGCCGGAGTCAGCGCCGACGATGTAGCTCGCCGCATTAAATTCAATATGGGCGTTTCGTCGAACTATTTCATGGAACTTGCCAAATTCCGTTCAGCTCGCATGGTGTGGGCTCAGATTGTAGAGCAGTATGCTCCGAAATCGAAGGATGCTTGCAAAATGCATGTTCATGCCGTGACTTCGCGTTTCAATCAGACTATCTATGACGCTCATGTGAATTTGTTGCGTTCTCAAACTGAAACAATGTCGGCAGCTCTTGCCGGTGTTGATTCAATCACAACAACACCGTTTGACGTGCCTTATAAGAAACCCGACGCTTTCTCTGAGCGTATAGCTCGCAACCAGCAGTTCCTGCTTAAGGAGGAGAGTCATCTTGACAAAGTGGTTGATCCCGCCGGCGGTTCTTATTATATCGAGACTCTTACTCTTTCTCTCGCTAAGGAGGCATGGAAACTTTTCCTTGAAGTGGAAGACAAGGGTGGATTCCTCGCTTGCATAAACGACGGCTCTATCCAGAAAGCTGTCAATGAAACTGCGGCGAAACGCCACGTTGATGTAGCGCGACGCAAGGAGATACTTCTTGGAACCAACCAGTATCCTAACATCAACGAGAAAGCCGCCGGCAAGATTGAGTGTGAAGGAGACTCATGCGGTTGCCACCACGGCTCATCGGAAGAAGAGGGCAACGGATTGTCGATGAAACGCGCTGCGAGCGACTTCGAGGCGCTGCGTCTTGCGACTGAAGCGGCATCTAACCGTCCGAAAGTGTTCATGCTTACAATCGGTAATCTTGCAATGCGTCTTGCGCGCGCTCAGTTCTCGACCAACTTCTTTGGTTGCGCAGGCTATGAGATTATCGACAATCTTGGATTTGAAACAGTTCAGCAGGGTGTTGACGCTGCTCTTGAGAAAGGCGCTGACGTGATTGTGCTTTGCTCGAGCGATGATGAATACGCTACACTTGCTCCCGAGGCGTTCAAGTATCTTGACGGCAGAGCGATGTTTGTTGTAGCCGGTGCTCCGGCATGCATGGAGGACCTTCAGAAAGAGGGCATAACCGACTTCATCCATGTTCGTTGCAATGTTCTTGACACTCTTAAAGCATTCAATGCAAAACTTCTTAAATAATCAAATCTATGCGACCCGATTTTAAAACTATTGATATAACAAAAGATGCTTTCGGTGCTCAGCATGGTGCCGTAGCGCATGGAGAAGACTGGATGACTCCTGAGCTTATTCCTGTAAAACCTATATATACAAAAGAGGATCTCGAAGGGATGGAACACCTTGACTTTATGTCGGGTATACCCCCTTATCTGCGCGGTCCGTATAGCGCGATGTATCCTTTGCGCCCATGGACTATACGTCAGTACGCAGGATTTTCGACCGCAGCTGAATCAAACGCTTTCTACCGCCGCAACCTCGCATCGGGACAGAAAGGTCTTTCGGTGGCATTTGACCTTGCCACTCACCGCGGTTATGATGCCGACCACGAGCGTGTTGTGGGCGACGTTGGTAAAGCCGGCGTGTCGATCTGCTCAATCGAGGACATGAAGGTGCTCTTTGACGGTATTCCTTTGAACAAGATGTCAGTGTCAATGACCATGAACGGGGCCGTGCTTCCTGTTCTTGCGTTCTATATCAACGCAGGTCTTGAGCAGGGTGCTAAACTTGAGGAGATGGCTGGAACTATCCAGAATGATATCCTCAAGGAATTCATGGTGCGTAACACTTATATTTATCCGCCTGAATTCTCAATGCGAATCATTGCCGATATCTTCGAGTATACCTCACAGAATATGCCCAAATTCAATTCAATTTCAATTTCGGGATATCACATGCAGGAAGCGGGCGCTACTTGCGACATCGAGCTTGCTTATACGCTTGCCGACGGTCTTGAGTATCTTCGCGCAGGTGTCAATGCAGGAATGGATATTGACTCGTTCGCTCCGCGCTTGTCGTTCTTCTGGGCTATCGGCATGAACTTCTTCATGGAAATAGCCAAGATGCGCGCCGCGCGCATGCTGTGGGCTAAGATTGTCAGCCAGTTCAATCCGAAAAATCCGAAGTCGCTCGCACTGCGTACTCACAGCCAGACTTCAGGATGGTCACTTACCGAGCAGGATCCGTTTAACAACGTGGGACGTACTTGTATCGAGGCAATGGGCGCGGCTTTGGGTCACACTCAGTCGCTTCACACCAACGCGCTTGACGAGGCTATCGCTCTTCCGACCGACTTCTCGGCACGTATCGCGCGTAACACTCAGATCTATATTCAGGAGGAGACTTACGTCACCAAGGCTATTGACCCGTGGGGCGGTTCTTACTATGTAGAGGCTCTTACCAACGAGATAGCTCATCGCGCATGGGAACACATTCAGGAAATCGAGAAACTGGGCGGAATGGCTAAAGCTATCGAGACAGGTCTTCCCAAGCTGCGCATCGAGGAGGCATCGGCACGCACTCAGGCGCGCATCGACTCAGGTCGACAGACGATTGTCGGAATCAACAA
>WFMA01000196.1 GCA_009177195.1 Bacteroidales bacterium
ACAACCGAATCAATTCGCAGTCATTCGCCCCTTCGCGGTTCCGCCAGGACCGGGAGACGACGCTCCCATGCGCTGACCAACGCCGGCAACGGTCAGCCACCCGTGGAGCGCAGTCGCCCGTGGCGAGCCGTAGGAGCGCTCTGAAGCCGGGCGCGTGTCTGCGGAGCTGTTTCGGCAGTAGGCGGAAGCAGATGGAGTCGCCCGATATTTCGCTAAGTTCCTTAATGGAAGACTGCTTGAATCGGCTTGCTGCCGTCGCGAAGCGCAAGCCGCCAACACGAAGCCGCCCTGCTGTCAGAAATGGTAAAACGATTCGCGCGTCCCACCCTCCACGGGCGCCCGACGTGTTGACGCAATTGTTCAGAACGGGCCCTTCTGACGATTGAATCACGCAAACTGTTAAACAGCAATTACCCGGTAAGGATGCTCCATTGGAGATATCTTACCGGGCAGCTGTGCATGTAGTCATCCTATTACTCGACGGTGACGATGGCACCCGCCGAGTGGGCGGTGAGAGCCGGAGCATATTGGCTCTGAATTGTAGCGACTCCCGCCGAGAAACGCCCGGCGTTGTTCACGTTGAGCTCATAGCTCAGGCGATAAACACCCTTGGGAAGATGGTCGACAAAAATGTTGGTCGATGCGTCGCGATTCTCGCGGTAGAAATATATTCCTTCCGAGAAGAGGGGGGAGGGAAGCTGTTCCACAGGTTCGAAGCATGCGCCGCGGTCGTCGATGACAGTCACGAAATCCATGTCGCGTTTCGTCTCGATGATAAGATTGACCTGGACTATATCGCCGACGGTCATCGAGTCGGCGGCAATCCATTTCACTCCGTCGGGAGTGTTGATTCGCTTGTAGAGCTGCTTGTCGATTGAAACGTCGTCACATCCTGCCGCCTTTATTTCCGACATCTCGCTCTTGTATCTCACGAATATCGCTCCCCATGACGGAATCGAGTCATGTCCTTTGACCGTAAGGCGGCTCTTTGACGGATTTAAGTCGGAAATATCTGAGCGGAAATATCCCAGTCGGTTTTCTACACCGTCGGTCTTCACCGCTTTTTTGCCAATCTTTATCTCCGGAAGGCTTGAGCGGCGGGTCCATGAAGATCCGCTCGCGAGAATTGAATATATCGCATCCGATGTGCTCACCGACGTTCCCCAGTCTTTAGCCTCCTTTTGTAGTATGAGCCATTGACGGATGCCGTCGATCTCCTCGGCATTCGGTTCGACTGTGGAGAATGCGTCCAGAATCAAAGAAGTGGCTGCGACTTTGCCCATCGACCATGCGGTCATGTTGTCAAGCGACGGGAACCACACCCCCTTTTCAGGAGAGCTCACTGCGTATTCTCTGAGCGAAGCGACGATTTGCCTTGCGGTCGACTTCTCATTGTGATTTGACAGAATGATAGCCGCGATAGCCTTCATCGGAGCGTCATAATTTTTCCACTCATTTTTAAGTGATGCGAGAGTGTTGTTGATTAGCGGCATGGCGCTTGACGGGATCCTTATCTCCTTGTAGTAATCGCGCGTCATGACATAGTTAATGTCAGTCGCCTTCGGACTGTGTTTGAGCGTTTCAGCCGCTTCACGGTCCATATATCCCACTGCACGAGCCGTCATATTGTCAAGGCGGGCATTCTTCGGTCCGAATCCAATCTGTTTCAGTCTGCCGAGATTGGCGAGGATATTTTGGGTGATCCATCCCGACGGCTTGATGTAGTGCTCGGTCCAAGCCCATCCGCCGCCGGCGCATTCAAGTTTCGACAATCTTTGTATCGCTGACTCGTAGGTTGATTCGATCTTCTCCTTGTCGAAGAGCAATGCGAGCCGAGCCATCCGTTCCGACTGATTCTTTGCGTCAAGACTCCAGGGAGTGGCGTTGAGGAGGATTGTCTTCAAGTCGCTGTTCTTTTCAAGCATCGAAATCAAGGTCGAGTCGGCGGGATTCGATGTCCATTCCTTTATTGCTGCGGCGATGTCGCCATCCTTGTTGATTATGCCTTCAGCCACGGCGGCTGAGAATATGGCGGCGCTCTGCGACAAAGCGTCCTTCGCGTCATCCTTTCTGAGTCCGGGAAGCGCGGTGACCACGTACCATGACGGATTGTTGCAGTATTGCAAGGTGACGGTGGCGTCCTTCTTTATTTCCGGAATATTTAGTTCGAAAGCTTTATCGCCGGCGGGAATATAGAACGGCGTCGTGTCGATCACCGGAGCGATGGATGAAAGTACGGGCAAAATCGACTGCTCGCCGTCGGCAAAGTTTTCGGTTGCCGATTTTATGCGGTAGCCGAGCATCGCCCCCTCGGCGGGAGCGTTGATTTCCGTGCTGACCGTTGCCGATTCTCCTGCTGCAATGACATTGCTGTAAGTGAAGCGGTTGAGTACTTTTCCGCTCACCGGCTCGAAAATTTCCACAACGGTGGTCACGTTCAGGATGGAGTCGGCGTTGTTCATCACCATCGCGCTTACTGTCGCGCGGTCACCGGTGCGAAGAAAGCGCGGCAGATTGGGCTGTACCATCACCGGCTTCGAGGAAATTATCTCTCGTGACAGCGACGCTGACAGCAACTCTTTGTTGAAAGCAAGCGCGCAGAGTTGCCAGGTGGTGTTAGCGTTGGGCGCGGTGAATGAGAATTCAACCGCTCCGTCGGCATCGGTGGTCAGCGACGGCTCGAAGAATGCGAGCGGAATCTCAGCGGGGCGGTATTGGAAGTCATCCCCGGTGTCCTCCTGAGCGCCTGAGGCTCCTGTTCCGCTGTCGAAATCGGCGGCGGCAAGATCTGCAGTCTCAACAGCCGACTCCTCGAGAACCATGTCGTCCATCGCTTCCATTTTCTTCATCATGCCGTTTGAGACTTTAGATTCGGCGAGTGGCATTGACGCGCCGTAAACCCGCGCTGATGTCGTGCGAACAGTTAAAAGCACTTCTTCAAGATAGTAGGGCTTGTTCCAGGTCCTGATTGCGGGAGATTGCAGACTCACGCATTTGAGGTGTTTTCCGCTATAGTCGGAAAAATATGTTTCCATATATCCGAAAGCGGCAGGTGAAGAAATCCTGAAGCGGTTGGTCCAGATGTCGAGCGGATTCATTGCCAAGGAGTAGGGTTGTAGCTCGTCGAGCGCCTTGCAATACATGTCGAGGATCACGGCGGCTTGCGAACCGTTGCCCGAGCGGTCGGTCACCTTTATTTTCCATGTCTCTTTTTCGCCGGGCATGATTTTGTCACGGAAACTCTCTATCGCCAGATTTATTTTCTTTATCGACTTGTCGAGAACCACGTCAACTGAATGACTTGAGGTCTCGTAATTGTTTACTGAAAAGAGAGTGACATTGGCTTTCTCAACTCCCTCAGGCAGCTCATAGTCAAAGTGATGCATTCCCGCGCCCACTTTGATCCATTTCTGGGCGAGTATCGAGTCGGAGGTCGACACGACATAGAGCACCCGGCATGTGTCGGCACGCGTGCCGTAAAGGATGGATATCTTGCCTGTCGGGCTCACGTAGTTGGTTTGAGGCAGCCATATCGGCTCGTCGGTCACGGGGGGCAACGCATCGTCGGGACGATAGATATTGACATCCTTTGCTGTATAGGTGTCGGCAAGCTCTCGGTCGACGGTGTTGAACACGATGTTGTAGGTGCCTGAAGGAACTTTGTCGAGGTTCACAGGCTCGTTCGGCTTCTCTATTATCCCGCTTGCGATTGCGTCGGAATCCTTGAGGATGGTGTATTCGACGGGCTTGTTTACGGGACGGTTCATGAGATCGGCAAGCTCGACAGCAAATTTTACAGGCGTTGCGGCGTTGATATTTTCAGGCAGTGATGCGGTAAGTATGTAAGGCTTGCCGAGAGTGAATGTCTGTTTCGCCGACTGATTTTCTCCCGAGGGAGAGGTGACGTTGAACTCGGCGCTGTAAATCCCGCCCTGAATGGGGGAGGATGCGAGCAACTCAGCCGGGAATGTCACCGAGAAAGTTCCGTCGGCAGCGGTTGAAAGCTCGGTGGTATAGAAAGAGCGGTTGGCGGTTTCGCGCCACCATGAACGCCTTATTCCTGACAGATTCACGCTCACCGCGCTGTCGGCGATGGGGAATCCGGCATAGCTTTCAGCCTTTCCCTTCACCGTTACGTCGCCTTTTTGAGGAGAATCGCGGAGCACGTCGATGATTTCAACTTTATATGTAGGCAGCTTGTAGTCCGACACCATGAACGTCTTTGATCCGTAGGTCGACGGTTTGCCGTTTGCCGCTATGTGGCGGAACTGCATTGAGTAATATCCCGTGAGTCCGTCTTTGGGAATAGTGAAGACACCCCGCGCTCTTCCGAAATCGTCGGTCATGCTCGTCACCGTGTCGAGCAGTTCGTAATTTGCTCCTCGGAGAGTCGCTTCGATTTCGATGCCGGGCACGGCTCTCATTCCTGCTTTTTGCGAAGCGCTTTGCACTACGGCGCTCCATTGCACCGTGTCGCCGGGATGATAAATGGCGAGGTCAGTGAACGGGCTTATTCCGTAGACTGTTTTGTCGGGATTGACAGCGGTAGAGCGCAGTATCGACACGTCGACAGAGCGGTCAGCGCCTGATTTGGCATACATTCTATAGCCGTCGCCGGGAATAGGGGTGATGCCGTCGTCGTTGACGGGGATTGTGCCTATAACGGCATCACGGTTGCCGGTCACTGTTAGTGTCACGTCCTTGCTTGCCGGTTCGCCGGTAAGAGGATTCGTCACGTAGCCCCATGTTTTTCCGGCGAAAGTGGATGTCGACGCGGCGAGATTGGTGCATTGCGTCACCTCATAGAAGCGGTTGAGCGCGGGCGAGCCGCTGATAACAGGGACAATGGCGTAGGTTCCCGGTTGATCGATGACCACGGTTTCCTCACATTGGCGGTAGAACGGACCTTTCTCAGTGAATGCGCGCTTCACCCGCTTCACGGGAGTTCCTCCCGTCACTTTTGTGGAATAGGAGGAATAGGGCACTTTGTAGACGAGCAGCTCATAGCGGGGAGTGTTGAACGCTTTTACCGAGATCTTCATTTCTGAGCCGGGCACGATTGTGCGAGGAAACGACAGTTGCACCACAGGACGCGACACGTCGGCAAGAGTATTTTTCAAGCAATTGGTACGGAAATAGCCCGGGTGAGCCGACAGATATTTCGTCAGTGTCGAGAAGTATTTTGCTGTTTCGGCGGTGTCGGTCGACTCGGGGCGATCAAGCTCTATGAGCGCTTCCCCGGAATAGGGGGATGACTTGAATTTTTCGTAAAGTTCATAGAGGAGTTCGCTGCGTTTATCCTGAGTTTCCTCCGTGGAGTCAAAGAGATTGCGGGAAACGAAGTTGATGCGGTTGATGTCGGTGATGATAAATGGAGCCGCATCCCCTTCGTGAAATTTCAGCAGGTCGCTGTAGAGGCTGAGGATGCGCCGCGCTTCAGGCGACTGGTAGTTGAATGACAGTCGGGTATAGAAGTCGTAACGACACAGCAGATTAATGGAAAAGTCATGTTGCATCGGCGACAATCCGTTGATGAGCTTTATCGCCTTTGAAGCCACGAAGTCATATACTGTGGGATAAAATTCAAGCGTTTTGGCATCGGCTTTGATTGAGCGTGAATATTTGCTCAGTTTCACTTCTTTCAGCTTTTCAGAAGGGACAAGAGCCGAGGTGACAAGAGCGTTTATTTTGGCTTGGAACTGCTCGCCGCTCCACAGCAGGAAATTGTCATCGGCGGTGTCACTTTCCGGAATCTCGCGCCGGTCATATTTGTGCCGAGCCGAGCTATATATGTCGGAATATATATCGGCAAGAAGAATGTTGAGTATAGAAGATGTAGGCGCGTCGGTCATCGTGCGTGTTTCGTCGATGAGTTGGAGAGCCTGCTGCACGCTGTCGCGATCGATCGAGGCGACGGCAATCTCATAGGCGACAAGCGAATTCACAATGCGGTCTCCGTCACGGGTGGCAAGGGCTTTCTTGTAGTCGGCAAGCGCGTCGCTTTTCACCTTTTTAGGGTATGCGAAGTCAGGATTAAGAGGTAGATTTTGCGCGGTCATAGTCAGTGAATATAGGATGGAAAGNAGGAGGAACAGCTTTTTCATATCGCATGGAANGNTTAGAATTAGGTGGATATTGAAAATGAAAACAGATACTTCCCGATGGAAAGTATCTGTTTAAGAGGTCGGGACACCGTCGAGTTGATTATACATTGTTGTCAACACATGGCGTGAAAGCGGTTTTCGGAGTTTTTTTCTCGGACTTCGCTTTGTTGTGATGGCGCATGAGCTGACGGGTGAACTTCTTTTCCGCTTTAGGCAGTTTGTACATTTGCTTAGGGGTCAAAATCTGTTTGAATTTCTGATAGTATTCCGTCTCGATTTTGGCTTCTTTAGCTTTCAGTTCNACAAGCGCCTCTGCTCCCTTTTCATANTCCACGTCAGATACAGCCCCCTTGCTGCTGTCAATTTTCTTTTCAAGAGCGCGGGTATCGTCGTTGAGCTTCATGATCTTTCTTGTCATCTCGTAGTACAGGGGGAAGAATTTAGCCTGCTGGTCCTTGTTAAGTTCCAGCTCTTTTATGATAAACTCCTTTTTGTACTGCCGAAGTTCTTTAAACCACTTGTCGCGGTCTTCGGTGGCATGCAGGCTTATCGCCGACAGCATGACCATGAGCAGGGAGAGAATTGCGAATCGTCTCATAAACGTCATAATTGTTGAAAACTCGTGAGTGTAACACCGTCGTTATACATGTCTTCGAGCAAATCATATTGATCGATGCCGTCAGGCAGGTAATAATCATAGAATTGGTCGCTGGAGAATCCTTCCGCCAGGATAGGGTTGTTCTCCATCGATGAACTGTCCACCTTGCTGCTGATGTCATTGAACAACCACATCATCAGCCACACTCCGCAGAACATCGCCGCAAGATAAATATAGGGACGCACTCGCTGCCAAACACTGCGAGGCAACACATTGGGCGCCGATTCTACGGTCTTTTCCGGTAGACGCGACATCATTTCCGCCGAAAAATCAGCGAAATAATTCTCGGGCACCGTCATTCCCGAACGACGGTTTATCCGATCCAGTATATCTTGTCTTTCCTTCATCGTTGATGCTTTTTATAGTTGTTTCAATGATTTGACTTGGTTATGGTTTATTGGTTTAATCGTTTTCGGCAAAAAATTGTTCAATTTTTTTTGCAGCGATATGATAGGACGCTTTCAGCGCTCCGACCGACGTGCCGAGAATCTCGGACATGTCCTCATATTTTATTTCGTCATAGTAACGCATATTGAACACGATGCGTTGTTTTTCAGGGAGCGACGCTATCGCCTTGCGGAGTTTAAGAGCCAGTTCGTCGCCATCGACAAATGTGTCAGACTCGATGAGGTTGACCAGATGGGATTCTTCATCATCGATAGAGACATGGAGACGCTTGCGTTCACGCGCCAGGTGGGAAATACTTTCGTTGATGGCGATTTTATATAGCCATGTGGATAGTTTTGCGTCGCCGCGGAAATTTTCAATCGAGCTCCATGCTTTCATGAAAGTGTTTTGCAACAGGTCGTTCGCGTCGTCATGATTTTCTACCATGCGCCTTATCTGCCAGTATAATGGCTCGCTGTATTTTTTGATGACTTCGCCAAACGCTTCGCGGCAGGTTGAACTGTCGCGTAAACGCTCAATCAATTTCGGGTCATCGTTTATAATATCGTTGCTCATTATATCGGTTTGTCTCAATTCAGTTTCCAAATTTACTTAATTTACTCCGAATTGGCAAAAACGATGGAAATTATTCACGTTCATTAAGATTTAGAGTGATGAGATTACAATTTTGTTTCTGTGTTGTTAAAATATGAAATTCTGTCCACATTGGTCGAAAACGGAATGGCATCCAGCACAGATAACATAATAGATGGTCAAGATTAGAATTAGACTGACCGATGATTAAACTGAATAAGAGAATAAAGAATTAGTGAAAAAGGTTCTCTTTATTATTAGTGTGGTATAAACAGGTTGAATAAGGTGGGTTAGAGTATTGAGAATCTGATAAATTATTGTTAATTTTGCGTTGTAAATCATACTCGAAAGTCCACTGATATGGAAGGTTTTGATTTAAGTAAGCTCGGCGAATATAGAGAACATAATAAACTTGAGGCAAAAAAGGCTAAAGGTGGTTTCCCCGGCTCTTTCTGGGAGACCTACTCGGCTTTTGCCAATACCGACGGTGGTATTATTTTGCTTGGCGTGACCGAAGCTAAAGATGNCTCGCTTCANCCCGAAGATGTTAATGTGGAGAAGCTGCAGAAAGANTTTTGGAACNTGGTTAACAATCGCCAAAAAATTAGCGCGAACATCGTAACCCAAAGCATGGTTAAGCCGGAGGTGCTTGATGGCAAGAATATTCTTGTGGTTCGTGTGCCGCGGGCAGAGCGGACGGCGCGTCCCGTCTATGTAGGTATGGACCCTAAGTCAGGCACATTCCGCCGCAACCATGATGGAGATTATCATTGTTCTCTTGATGAGATGTCATTGATGTTCCGAGATGCTGCCTACGTCACTCAAGATGCTAAGGTGCTTGAAAAAATGGATATGTCGGTGTTCTGTAAGGATACAGTCAAGGGCTATCGCAACTTCTTTCGGTCCACTCACGCCAATCATCTTTGGAACAATGAGGATGATGAGATGTTCTTGCGTAAGATTGGCGCAATAGGAATTGGAGAAGACGGCGAATACCATCCTACGGTTGCGGGACTGCTCATGTTTGGCTATGAATATGAGATTACCCGCGAATTTCCAAATTACTTCCTCGACTATCAGGAAAACCGGTCGTTGGGTGCAACCCGCTGGACGGATCGCATTGTGTCCACATCCGGCGACTGGAGTGGAAACGTGTTTGACTTTGTAATTGAAGTGCTTCGCCGAATGCAACAAGGGTTGAAAATTCCATTTGTGCTGAAAGGTACTCAGCGAGTCGACGATACTCCGATTCATAAGCTTCTGCGTGAGGCTGTGACCAATATGGTAGTCCATGCGGATTTTTATGGACGGCAGGGATTGGTGATTCAAAAGTCGGAAGATGGCTATAAGTTATCAAATCCCGGCACAGTGCGCATATCCATACCAGACGCTATCAACGGTGGCATATCCGATCCCCGCAA
>WFMA01000227.1 GCA_009177195.1 Bacteroidales bacterium
CAGCTTACCGCAATAAAAATGCAACCGGAAAAGCAGCTTCTATCGATTTCATGTTCATGAACGGAGAAACTAAAGTTGCCGAATTGGACTCAACCGAACCGTTTGCCAACATCCATCCCGACGGTGAAGCTGATCCCGCTCCCAGCACCCAGAAATTCACGGTTCCCGCTGATGCTGCAGGATGCACTGTTCTCGACTTGTCCCGCGGTGCCGGNGCTGCCACAAACCTGTTCATCACCAAGCTTGAAATTACTCGCAACGGAGGAACTGCCGGTATCGTTAACGTAAACGCTGCTGAAGAAAACGCTCCTATCTACAACCTCCAGGGTGTACAGGTTGACGAGAACTACAAAGGCATCGTTATCAAGAACGGCAAAAAGTACATCAACAAATAATCTTCAATCAAGATTATAAAACCTAAATACGGGCATGGCTTCAAGCCGTGCCCGTATTTTTTTTTGCATTGGTACGTCGACCAGTAGGGACATGGCGCGCCATGTCCACATCCCAGCACACCCTGATTGCAACTGTCAATCCATCCGGTGACATCGCACGCGATCTCCCTACGTTTTATGTAACGTCGCTACTATTAAAAACCATCAGCAAGCCTGAAAGGCTTACCTTACGGATAACCCGGCACTACGAGCACAGCGAGGTGTGCCGGGAAGACTGGCACACTCCAATCGCACTCTGTAAAGAGTGCCCCCTAAACCAACCACGGAAAAAAAACCGTAAGGGTTCATCCATCAATAGCGGGGTGGTGCCCGCAGGGCGGAACCCACGGAAACAAGCATCCTCCACAAATTTCGATTCTGAAAGAATCATCAACCGGTATCGTACCTACAGAACTTCGAATTGTGGCGGCATTCCCTTATCCGGGGTGCCGCTTCGCTCTACCCCGGGCTGCTCTCTGACGGTCTTACAGACCCAATTTGCTATTGCAATCGTTTTGGAATCACCTGCGGAGCAGAGATTCAGGGATTGTAGAGGTCGCGGTTGAAAAACGACATTATTTCCATGGCTTGCCGGAGCGCCTGAGATGCCGGCGAAACGGGGTCCAGCTCGGAAGCGCGGCTATAATCGGCAATCGCTTCCCGACGGTGTCCGAGCCGCCAATGCAATNTCCCTCGCTCAAAATATGCCTCGGAATNATCAGGACTCGACGCAATTATGCCGTCGAGCTCAACAATTGCCCCCTCAAAATCATTCTTATTAATAAGAGCCGCTATTTTATCGGATAATTCCATAATTATTCTTATTTTTGACAACACAAATATAAAAACTATGTCACGAACCGCCTCAATCCTGTCGGGATTTTTTTTGATTGCCACATCAGCTTTCGGCGCAGAACCGTTGATGACCTCATTCGATGCCACACAATGTGAGGGTAGCGCCACCCCTTACCCTATTCCCGAACACACAATAGCTTATCCCGACTCGCTGAAACCGGTAATGATCAACCATGTGGGGCGCCACGGAGCGCGGTTCCCGTCATCGGCTAAACGCACCATCGAGATGAAACGCGCCCTGATGCGCGCCGACTCCCTTGGCACCATCACCCCGAAAGGGCGGCAGCTGCTGGAGATTGTGGACCTGATAACAGAAAAAAGCAACGGCAAGTGGGGAGCGCTCGACTCACTCGGCATGGCTGAACAGCGCGGCATTGCGGCGAGAATGTATATGACTTATCCCCAACTCTTTGACAACGCAACTGTAAACGCCTTGTCATCCTACGCGCCGAGGTGCATCATGAGCATGTACTCATTCACCCATCAGCTGTCGAGAATGAACAACCGCTTGAAAATCTACACCTCGTCGGGACGACAGAACTCAAGCCTGCTACGCCCGTTTGATCTCGACGCCGATTATCTCGACTACCGGAAAGAGGAGCCATATAATGAGGCGTATGAATCGTATTTTCGCTCGATAGTGTCGCCCGAACCGGCAAAGCGAGTGCTGGGCGATAAGTATCCGCTTGACGACAAGCATCTTCAGGATATAACCAAGACCGAGTTCGCCATACTCGCCGGAATGAGCGCCATGGGGCTCGATTGCGACATACTGCAATTTTTCACCCCCGAGGAGATGAACCGCGCCTGGGAGGCTAACAACCTCAGCCAATATCTGACGCGCACAGCCAACACCTTTTCTTCGATTCCGGCGGAAATCGCCGCCGACCTGCTTGAAAATCTCATTTCGTCAATCGACGAAGTTTTGAGCGGGAAATCGGACGTAAGAGTGCAACTGAGATTCGGACATGCCGAAACGATGATGCCGCTACTATCGCTGATGAGACTGAAAGGGTGCTATTATCTGACCAACTATTTTGACACTGTAGCCGCCCACTGGCACAATTTCTATGTGGTCCCGATGGCGTCCAATCTGCAAATCGTAGTGTTCCGCTCGGCTAAAGGGCGCNTTTACGCGCGTTTCGATCTCAACGAAGTCCCGGTGCCGCTGCTTCCTGACTCCGACGCAATCTACATCCCTTGGGACACGGCAAAGAANTACCTCAATTCATGCCTGCCCGAATACCGCCGTTTATAAATCAAATAACCATGAATAATCTNATAGCACCCACCCTTGTTTTCCATTTGACTTCATGTTTCAGTTGACAAGCGACGAATGGACTTTTATGTCATCACAAATTGTGACGACATCCCCCAATAAACGACCATAGATGAACGTGCCGGGGTATTATTTATTCATCTCGGCGCGATAGTCGCGCGGCGCGGCGCCGGTCAATTTCTTAAAGGCGCGGTTAAAGCTGCTCAACGATTCATAGCCAACTTCGTAGCCTATTGACGAGATGCTGTCGGATGAAAAAAGAAGAAGGCGCTGGGCTTTGGTAATGCGTTCAAAAGCAATATGCTCGCTGATCGTGTGACAGAAAACGTGCTTGAAGATGGAGTTGGCATAATCGGGATTAAGCCCTACGCTTTTAGCCACCTTAGCCACGTTAAGGTTCTTATCGTAGTTAGCCGAAATGAACATCGCCATGCGCTCGATATAATCATACAGGTTGCTTTCATAGGATGAAATGGGCAGATCAGCCGCATCGGAACCCGATTTCTCAAGGCGCCGCACCCTGCAATGAATCTCGGTGCCGACAATATCCTCCATATCCTTGCCGCGGAGGCTGTCGGAATGCCACATTTTGAAAAGACCCGGGTCAAGTTCCGACGGAGAGCCGTCGATCACGACCTCACCTTTCATTATTCTATCGATAAACGGCGCCGAAAGCCGCCATTTCAAAAAGATGCCGAGCGGTATAGTCACGACATAGTAGGAGTCGATATTCTCCNCATTAACTATGCGGTGGGGATACAGACCCCAGAACATCGCCATGCGCCCCTCCGGAATAGAGACCGCACGGTCATGAATGAGATAGGTCAGCACACCCGATGGCACAAAATTGATTTCAACTTCATTGTGGCGGTCAAACTTATCCATTATCTTCGGGGTCCACACTTCACACGTGAATCCGTAGGGNGTGAATTGCCGCCTATTTTCTTCAAAAGTTTTAGGAATCTCGGATTTTGCTAAGTTTTCCATGGATTTCGGATAGTTATAGCTTATTCTTCGATGTAAATTTGCAAAAATAAATCGAATNGACGAAATTATTCCGTTCTTTTATTTCTACTCCTCAACGACTTTTTATTCATGCACCAATTCAACGACATCATGAAGAAATCGATTTTGACCGCAACGCTGACACTGTTGCTATCGGCAACANTATGCGCCACCCCTCTGAAAAAGGGCTCTGACATCAGGGAGAAACAACGAGTGCTCGTTAGCACCGACATAGGGGGCACCGACCCCGACGACAATCAATCGGTGGCTCATCTGCTCATGTACACCGACTGCTTTGACCTTGAAGGAATAGTTTCGTCGCCCTCCTACGGGGAAGGCAGCAAAGAAGAAATATTGCGCATGATCGACCTTTTTGAAAAGGATCTGCCGGAACTAAGCAAGCATATCGACGGACTCATGCAACCCGACGCGCTCAGAGCCATCACGAAGCAAGGTCGGAAAGGAGCCGCTCCCTACTGCGGTTACACCACNNCCACCGAGGGCTCGGAGTGGATTATTGAACGNGCCCGGGCAGAAAGCGACCGCCCGCTATGGATATCAGTGTGGGGCGGTCTTGACGACGTGGCTCAAGCGCTCCATGACGCGCCCGACATAGCCGATAAAATCAGGGTTTACTGGATTGGAGGTCCCAACAAAAAGTGGAGCACAAACAGNTACGCTTACATAATCGAGAACTTTCCCGANNTTTACATGATAGAGGCAAATTCAGCCTACCGCGGATTTATAGCCGACAACAAAATTAACGACGAATTCAACACCGGTTTCTATGACGCTTACCTGAAAGGATCGGGNAACATTGGCGCGGATTTCATCAATTATTACAACGGNATACCCAAGATGGGCGACACCCCGGCGCTCCTTTACGTGATGGACGGCGACCCCAACGACCCTCAAGGCGAATCATGGGGCGGTAGCTTCGAGCCGATTTCCCGCAGCCCGCGCCACGTGTTCCACAGAACAGCTACCGCCGAAGACACCGTGCCTATTTGCTCCATCATCGAGCTGCACATCAAAGGACCGGTCAAGAATGACATCGCTCCCGATTCGGCATGTTTCAAAATGGAGATACGCAACCAAGTGTGGGACGGCTATTATCTTGGCAACGGAGACTATGCCGTNAGACACTCAACTTATTACACCGGCACCCTCCCCTACAAAATCACCTCGCCGATAAAAGGATTCCCCGAATGCGAAGGCGCCATAACCGTTAAAAACACCGGTATAGCCGGAGAATGCGATACAGACTATCCCGTAGGGAAAAACTGGTACTCCGACAAAACCGACAAATCTCTTTTCTACAAGAATCACCAAGGGGGACAAACCGTTTTAAAGTGGCACAATGACGCTATGCGCGACTGGGGAACCCGCCTCAGATATTTGAGAGAGAATTAACGCTAAGAAAGCACACGCCCCACGGCATCGTGCCATCCTGCAAGACGCTCGGCTACTTCGGCTTCGGTAGCCGACGGAAAAAAGGCGCGGTCCACCTGCCACTGCGACTTTATCTCATCGATACCCGACCAGAAACCGGTGGCAAGTCCGGCAAGATATGCCGCTCCAAGCGCTGTCGTTTCCGTAATCTTCGGGCGAAGCACTTCGGTGTTCAGGATATCGCTCTGGAACTGCATCAGGAGATTGTTGCGCGAAGCTCCGCCGTCGACTTTAAGGTTGGCTACGGGCAAGCCTGCGTCACGCTCCATTGCGCGAACTATATCATAGGTCTGATAAGCGATACCNTCAAGGGCGGCGCGGGCGATATGGGCATTTGTCGTGCCNCGGCTTATNCCGCTGATGGCTCCGCGCGCATATTGATTCCAGTAGGGAGCGCCGAGCCCCGTGAGAGCCGGNACGAAGTAGACACCGCCCGTGTCGGGCACTGAAGCCGCAAGNCGTTCNACCTCCGACGAATCCCGGATNCACTTCAGCCCGTCACGGAGCCATTGCACCACGGAGCCGCCGACAAATATCGAACCTTCAAGAGCGTAGACCGCAGCGTTGTCTCCGATTTTCCACGCAATCGTGGTGAGCAGCTTGTTGGCTGACTCGATGGGACGCTCTCCGCTGTTCATCAACAGAAAGCAGCCGGTGCCGTAAGTGTTTTTGACAGCTCCCGGTTCAACACACATCTGCCCGAAAAGAGCAGCCTGTTGATCACCGGCAATTCCGGCTATGGGAACCTTGTGGGCGTATATCGATGTAGTCGTGTAACCGAAAATTTCACTCGATGATTTAACCTGAGGCATCATCGACTCAGGAATATCGAAAAGGGCGAGCAGCTCCCTATCCCACTCCAGAGAGTGGATATTAAAGAGCATGGTGCGCGAAGCGTTTGTCACGTCGGTGGCATGAACGGCTCCACGGGTTAGACGCCACAACAACCATGTATCGACAGTGCCAAACCGCAGTTTCCCCTCGTCGGCGCGCTTTCTCGCACCGGGAACATTGTCAAGAATCCATTTTATCTTGGTGGCGCTGAAATAGGCGTCGAGAAGAAGCCCGGTTTTGGAACGTATCAACTCGTCATCGCCATTCTCCTTCAGGCGGTTGCAAAAATCGGCTGTACGGCGGTCTTGCCACACGATGGCGTTATAGACAGGCTCGTCGGTCTCTGCATCCCACACGATTGTCGTCTCACGCTGATTGGTGATGCCTATTCCGGCGAGATTGGCTCCGTTGATGTCAATTTTACTGATCGCTTCGGCGATGACCGATGCCTGTGACGACCAAATGCGCAGAGGGTCGTGCTCCACCCATCCCGGTTTGGGAAAAATCTGTTCAAACTCCCGCTGAGCCACCGAGCGAATGTTTCCTGCGCGATCAAAGATGATGGCGCGTGAACTGCTCGTGCCTTGATCCAAAGATAAAATAAACTGCTCCATACTTTATTCCAACCGCCATATAACAGAAAAACTTTCTAATCTTTTGCCTCAACTTCAGGCAGCGAACTGAACCGGCGCCGCCGCTTCAANAAATATTCCACCACCACATTGAGTTTCGACGGNAGNAGATTGANATCGGGATGACGNCGATATTTCACCCTCATGCTCTTGAAATCGCGATGAGCGCGGAGCACCGCCTTCGCATTCTTGAAATCGAACGTCATCACAAATTTCAGCCACGAAAGGGAATCGTAAAGGCGGCGGATGAACAATCGGCGGCGACGGCACGAGTCGGGCAAATTCTTGTGAAGCAGCAACAGATTGTTACGATAATTCAGATAGGTTTTGCGCGAATCGGCGGCTGATAGAGTGCCACCGCCAAGATGATAGACTTTTCCGGCAGGAATAGCCATCACCTTATAGCCTGCAAGCTGAATGCGCCAACACAAATCAATCTCCTCCATGTGGGCGAAGAAATCGGCATCAAGNCCNCCGANAGCCATGTAGACATCACGCCTCACCATGAGCGCCGCTCCTGTAGCCCAAAACACCGGCATCGGCTCGTCATACTGCCCGTTGTCGACCTCGACCGTGTCGAAGAGACGCCCGCGGCAATAGGGGTAGCCGTTTTTGTCAAGAAAACCGCCGCAAGCGCCGGCATACTCAAACATGTCGGGATTGTTGAGCGCCCTTATTTTGGGCTGGCACGCTCCACAATCGGGATGTTCGTTCATATAATTGAAAAGCGGCGAAAGCCAATCGTCGCTGACGGCTATATCGCTGTTGAGCAACACTACGTAGGGATTGTTGACAGCTCCGATAGCGCGGTTATAGCCCTCGGCAAATCCAAAGTTCTTGCTGAGCTTAATCACCGTCACTGAGGGGAACTGCTCTTTGAGAAGCTCCAACGAGCCGTCAGTGCTGCCATTGTCGGCAACAACCACATCGGCAATCCACTCGGGAGTATGCTTCAGTATCGACGGCAGGAACCGACGCAACATCGACTCTCCGTTCCAATTCAATATGATTACGGCTACCGCCTTATTACTTACCTGATTGTTCATTGTCGGAATAGTTTACTTTATTTTTCCAGCGCTTGTGGGTCCACAGCCATATCGAAGGATTGCGCCTTATTGTCGCTTCAAGCATGCGGGCATAAGCGTCGGTTATCGCAAACTCGGGCTCGGATGCCGGATCATCGGAGATGAGACGCACGGTTATGCGATAGTGTCCGCGACTCAATTTTTCCATGTCCCAATAATAAGCCTTCATTCCCAGCTTGCGTATTATTGTCTCGGTTCCGGTTATAATCGCCGTTGGCTGATTGAGGAACTTAACGACATGGACCGTGTCATTGTGGCTTGGTTTCTGGTCACTCATAAATCCGGTGACGCTCACGCTTCCGCTGCGGTTAATGCGGAAAAGGTCGCGGAACACCGTGCGTTTCTCAAACGACAACGAGCCGAAACGTCCTCTCAGCTTCAAGAAATAATCATTGAACCACTTGTTTTTAAGTTTACGGTATACCTGGCAAAATTTCACTTTTTCGGCTGGATGATGTTTCATCCACAGNGTCATTGACGGCGCCCATTCCCAGTTGCCGCAATGCGAGAAGTAAATCCCTATCGACTCGTCTCGGGAAATACACTCTTCAAACTGTTCAAGCCCCACAAACTCCATGCGTTTCTTAATCTCCTCATCGGTGACGTGTCCCAGTTTTATCGTTTCAAAGAAATAATCGGCAAAATTACGATAAAATTGCCTCATGATGTCGCGCAACTCCTTCCGGCTCTTTTCAGGGAAAGAATTGGCAAGGTTATTCATGACAACTTTCCGGCGGTATCTCACAACGTGATAGACGAGCACATACATAATGTCGCTCAACAGATATAACGCGCCAAATGGAAGCCGGGCTGTAGCAGCAAGCAGCCAGCCGAGCGGCGCATATTTCCAGTCACCTTTATTTTCGCTCATAATACTATTTCACCATTTATCAACGCGCCATGATCGAGCACTTCGCCAAGCGACACATTGATGATTTTATTTGACAATTCAGGAGCCGGTTTCACTCGAACTTTCAAATAATTGTCGGTGAAGCCATACATTCCCCCCTCCTGCTGCTCCATGTCATCGTCCATGGCGAGACCGCCCAAATCGCGAGGATGTTCGAGCAACACGGGGCGTGAAGCGCCTGAGAATTTGCGGGCAAAAGCGTCGAGCTTAGCTTCTGATAGCCTTATCATAATATTGGCTCGGCGATGCTTCTCTTCTTGCGGCACAACAGNATCGATGTCAAGCGCCTTAGTGCCGGGACGTTCCGAATAGGGGAAGACGTGAAGCCTGGAAATATCAAGCGACTCCACAAAATCATGCGATTTTTCAAACAGATCCCGGGTCTCCCCGCGCGCTCCCACAATGAGGTCCACCCCGATAAAAGCATGCGGCATCGCCTCCCTTATCCGCCCCATCTTGCGGCGGAACAGTTCAGTATCATATCGGCGATGCATCAGTTTGAGCACCTCATCGCTCCCCGCCTGAAGCGGCACATGAAAATGGGGCATGAAGCGCTTTGAACCGGCAACCCAATCGATANTCTCGTCGGTGAGCAGATTGGGCTCTATCGACGAAATGCGGTAACGCTCTATGCCGTCGACCTCATCCAACGCCTTTATGAGATCGAAAAAGGTGTCTTCACGACCTTTCCCGAAATCGCCGATGTTAACCCCGGTCAATACAATCTCCTTCCCCCCCTCTGAAGCGACAGCGCGGGCTTGAGCCACCAAATCGGCAATATTGCCCGAACGGCTGCGTCCACGCGCTTTCGGGATGGTGCAATAGGTACACCAGTAATCACATCCGTCCTGCACTTTAAGAAAATAACGGGTGCGGTCGCCGCGCGAGCACGAGGGTTCAAAATTCACTATGTCGCGAGTGGGGATAACGTGGGTCGCAGCGCCGGCGCTTTTCTCCTTCAACCATGCGTCGAGATAATCGGGCAGCAGCATCTTGCGGTCAGTGCCGGCGACAACCGCCACGCCCGGCATTGCGGAAATCTCCCGGCTCTTCAACTGGGCATAGCATCCCGTCACGACAATCGAAGCATCGGGATAGAGCTTGGCGAAACGATGGATAGCCTGGCGGCACTTTTTATCAGCCATTTCAGTGACGCTGCACGTGTTGATCACCACGATATCGGGCGTTTCCCCGGCATGGGCGCGCATGATGCCGCGCTCACTGAATATCTTGGCAATCGTCGATGTTTCAGCAAAATTCAATTTGCATCCGAATGTATGGAACAATGCTTTGGCATTTCCCACTCCTGTGAGGTCAATCATGCAACAAAGTTACAAAATTTTCACCCTGCCGCCAAGCCTGCGGAGGCGATATTGCGCTCAACAGAGCAATATCATCACCAAATCACTCCCCTTAGCGAACTATATCACTGATGTATTTGTAATTATATATAAGATAACTTTAACGGGCAGCCATGCCTCTAAGAAGACCTCACATGATGCAAACAGAAGAATCTTTGAATAAAATTTACGCCACCAGTTTCCAGGACAACTGGAGCCTGCCGGCATTGTCGGAATATGGCAGCGACAAGACGTTCACCTACGCAGAACTTGCCAATAGAATCGCTAAAATGCACCTCACTTTCGAGCTTGCCGGAATAAAGCGGGGCGACAAGATAGCCTTGATTGGGCGCAATTCCCCGGGATGGATAATAACTTTCATGGCTACAATCACCTATGGAGCCACGATAGTGCCCATCCTTCAGGATTTCAACCCCACCGACGCGCAACACATCCTGAACCACTCGGAAAGCGTGCTGCTTTTCGTTGAAAATAACATTTGGGAGACTTTCGAATTTGAGAAACTGCCCAATCTTAAAGGAGTGATTTCGTTGACCACCGGCAAGATTCTCGCCGAACATCCGCTAAACGAGGACCGCATAAAGAAAGCAGTAAAATCACTGTCGCGCAAATTCAACAAGCGCTATCCCGGCAAGTTCCTTCCAGGCTATGTCGAGTATCCCGACATGAATCCCGACGACATCGCCGTGATCAACTACACATCGGGCACAACAGGATTTTCAAAGGGGGTGATGCTCACCTACCGCAATCTGTGGGGCAACGTCACCTTCGGCATCAAGTCGCGACTACATTTCCAAGGGTCAAGGGCGCTTTCGTTCCTTCCGCTGGCTCATGCCTACGGCTGCGCGTTCGACATGCTCGTGCCGCTCGCCGTCGGGACCCACATAACAGTGTTCGGCAAGCTACCCTCGCCGATGCTGCTCGTGAAAGCCCTAAACCAGGTGAGACCCAATCTCGTGATATGTGTCCCGCTGATTCTTGAAAAGATTTACCGCAAGCAGATTCTGCCCATGATTTCACGAAGAAGCATGAGATGGGTCCTTGCCATTCCCGGACTCGACAAAGCTTTCTACAGCTTGATACGCAAGAAACTCGTCGAAGCCTTCGGCGGAGAATTTGAGGAAGTTATCGTTGGCGGAGCGCCTCTCAACCATGANGTTGAGGACTTCCTGCACCGCATAAAATTTCCGTTCACCGTGGGCTACGGCATGACCGAGTGCGGACCGCTCATCAGCTACACCCCTTGGCGCCAGTTCATAGTGGGGTCTTCGGGACAAACCCTTCCGGGGCTTATGGAATCAAAAATACTCAGCGACGACGAGCAGGAAATTCCGGGCGAAATATGCGTCAGGGGCACCAACGTGATGAAGGGATATTACAAGAATCCCACAGCAACCGAAGCCGTCCTTGACAAGGACGGATGGCTGCACACCGGCGACATGGGCACACGCAACCCCGACGGAACCATATTTATCAAGGGGCGTTACAAAACCATGATCCTCTCGGCTAACGGACAAAACATCTATCCCGAAGAGATCGAAGCCAAGCTCAACAACATGCCCTACGTGTCGGAAAGCCTCGTGGTGGAACGCAACAACCGTCTCGTGGCTCTCGTCTACCCCGACTATGAAGCGATGGATGCCGACGGAGTGACCCACAGCGATCTCGACGACGTGATGGAAAAAACAAGAGTCGAGCTTAACAAGCTTGTAGCTCCCTATGAAAAAGTCGACAAAATCCANCTGATTGCCAATGAATTTCAGAAAACTCCCAAGCGATCCATAAAGCGTTATTTATATAATGCATAATTTTTAAGGAGTTTTTAAGCTTTACCTTTATGCCGCTGCAAAAAAAATGCGTAAATTTGCAGCGGTATAATTATATCTATGATAGATGATGAAAAACAGTCAATTCTCGATAAAAGATATCTGAGAATGGCACGGATATGGGCAGAAAACTCTTACTGCCAGCGACGCAAAGTCGGAGCATTGCTTGTTAAAGACCAGATGATTATTTCTGACGGTTACAACGGCACCCCNGCCGGATTTGAAAACATTTGCGAAGACGANACAGGCGTGACAAAACCCTACGTGCTTCATGCCGAAGCAAATGCGATAACCAAGATAGCCCGTAGCGGAAATTCCAGCCAAGGGTCGACGCTATATATCACTGCATCGCCATGTCTTGAATGCAGCAAGCTCATCATTCAAGCAGGAATAAAGCGCGTGGTGTTCAACGACCTCTATCGCATAACCGACGGGCTTGAAGTGCTGCGTCGCGCAGGTGTAGAGACAGTCCATATTCCTGACATAGACTGAGATTCCCCGTTTTATATTTTAATCAATTATGAAGACCATTAAAAACCCCATCACGTGGATGCCGCTTGTCATTGCCGCATCAGTAATTGCCGGAATATGGATAGGGGTGATTTACAATAAAAACAATTCCTCGGCGGGAGAGGCGAAAGTGACGGAAATCCTGTCGCTGATAAAGGGCGGATATGTTGATGACGTCGACGTAGATTCCCTCATCGAGAACACCATCCCCAATCTTTTATCCAATCTCGACCCTCATTCTATTTATATCCCGGCATCGGAACTTGCCGCCGTCAACGAAGATCTCGACGGATCGTTCAGCGGCATCGGCATATCATTCACGATGCTGACCGACACGGTTACAGTCAACGAAGTCATTCCCGGAGGCCCTTCCGAGAAAGTGGGATTGCTTCCCGGCGACCGCATCATGCTCATAAACGATTCAGCGGTTGCAGGCCACAATATTCCTAACACCGACATCGTAAAAATGCTGCGCGGCGAAAAGGGAACAACCGTGAAGCTCGGAGTGAAACGCAAGAACACCAAGAAACTTCTTACATTTGAAGTGACGAGAGGCGACATCCCCGTCAACTCGGTCGACGCCGCCTATATGATTTCGCCCGAAACCGGCTATGTAAAAGTCAACAAATTCGGACGCACGACATCCGATGAATTCCTTACCTCGCTGTTAAATCTTCACAATGACGGAGCCAAAAGCTTCATCGTGGACCTGCGCGGTAACGGAGGCGGCTTCATGGAAATGGCAATATTCATGGCTAATGAGTTCCTCCCGGCAAAGTCGCCAATCGTCTTCACACGCGGACGTGACCGCATGGACGAGAGCCACGTTTTCTCCGACGGAACCGGCGGTTTNCAGGACGCCGNGCTTGTGGTGCTCCTTGACGAATACTCGGCAAGCNCNAGTGAAATCTTCGCNGGCGCGATGCAAGACAACGACCGCGCCCTNATCGTGGGGNGCCGCNCCTTCGNAAANGGACTCGTCCAGCGCCAAATGACCCTGAACGACAGCAGCGCCGTCCGACTCACCGTAGCGCGCTACTATACCCCCTCGGGACGTTGCATCCAGAAAGATTACAAGCCGGGGGACCGCAGTGACTACGACATGGACATCATAACACGCTATGAACGCGGAGAATTCTATAATTCCGACAGCATCAAATTCAATCCCGAGCTGCAGTTCAACACTCTTGGCGGACGCACTGTCTACGGCGGCGGAGGCATCATGCCCGACGTATTTGTTCCCAATGACACCTCAGGCATCACAAACTATTATATAAACGTGATGAACGCCGGACTGCTACAGAAATTCGCATTCGAGTACAGCGACAAGAACCGCGAAACACTCTCATCGGCAAAAAATCTTGACACGTTCCTGAAAAAAATTCCCGATGACGATGAATTGCTACAGCTGTTCGTAAGCTATGCGGCAAAGAACGGCATACCCGCGCGCTGGTACTACATCAACATTTCCCGTAACTTGATTGTTAATCATTTAAAAGCGCTAATTGCAAGCGACATCCTCGGCAGAGAAAGTTACTACAAGGTGATCAACGAACAGGATGTCACAGTGCAGCAGGCGCTGAAGGAATTGCAGGAGGGAAACGCCTCGATTCCATTAAGCCACTAATTGCATCTCGCCAAGCAAGAATTAACATCATCAGCTTATGAAAAAGGAAGAAATAAGACGCCGAATCAAAGCTCAGAAAGCATTGCTTTCCGACAACGAGCGCAAACATGCAGCAGCATCAGTATTCGCATTGCTCGAAAAAACAGCCGCCTTCATGATGGCTGACAAGATTTTGATGTATCATTCCCTGCCCGATGAACTTTCCACCATTGAGTTTATCGAGAAGTGGCATGACCGTAAGCATTTTTTCCTTCCTCGCGTAAACGGAGTTAACCTTGACGTTCT
Source organism: Bacteroidales bacterium (assembly GCA_009177195.1). Lineage (GTDB taxonomy): Bacteria > Bacteroidota > Bacteroidia > Bacteroidales > Muribaculaceae > Muribaculum. Next base: position 14,096 of record WFMA01000227.1, read on the forward strand.
CCCCTATCATCGCAGCAAATTGCAATACGGAGCTTTCCACATAGAAGAGCCAACCGGCGACGATATCGAAAACATCGACAATATCGAACTTGTCGTCGTCCCGGCTGTAGCCTACGACCGGAGCGGAAACAGGGTGGGACGAGGCAAAGGTTATTATGACCGCCTGCTTGCTAAAACCCGCGCAACGAAAATAGGCGTCGGTTACGACTTTCAACTTGTCGATGAAATTGAAACCGCGCCCCACGATGTGGAGATGGATTTGATAATCACTCAATCGGCGACAATAACGATAAAACATCGCCGCCACTAAAACTAATAAAAATTCAATCATGGCAATCATAAGCAACGAAACTCCATTAAGCGAACTCCTTATCCACGAGCCCACTGTCATTCCGGTCATAAACCGATTCGGAATAAGGCTCGGTATAGGCGACGACACAATCGCCACCGTGTGCGAGGCTAAAAAACTTGATCCGGAATTTCTGCTTGTGATATTAAACACTTTTATCAACGAAGGCTATTTTCCAGAACATACCCTTCGAGGATTTAAAGCCGCCGAAATCATCGATTATCTCACCAAAACCGACCGTCACTATCGCCAGTTCCAGCTTCCCAACATTCATCGCCATTTCCAATTGCTGCTCGGAGCCGGAACCGACACCAACAATAATCTCGGGCTCATGTACAAGTTCTATCAAGGGCTTGAACATGAGCTGCTGAGTCTGATAAACTATGATTTGAAGGAGTGGTTCCCTGCCGTGACAGCTCTTGAACGTGGCGACGGCAACCCAACTGCTATTCCCGCCGCAAAACTCGACGAACTGGAAAAGACATCATTGCAAATTGAAGAGAAGCTAAGCGACCTGCGGAACATGTTCATAAAGCATCTCACCGGCGATTATGACTTAAATCTCTGCTACGCAGTATTGACCGCAATATTCGCCCTTGAAAAAGACTTGCGTCAGAACAATCGCATCCGCAACCGCATCCTCCTTCCCATCAACCGCGAACTTCTCGGAAAAATCAAGTCTTGAAAATGAATGTGACAATCGCTTTCGAGGATACGGCTCAAGCATTGGGAATCAAGTATATCCTTGAACAATTCTTTGACATTTCAGCCTACATTGCCGCCGGAAATTTCTGCTCGTCCGATTCAGATCAGGACACATTATATATAATATCGGCTGATTGCTGGTGTGAGAATCCCGACTTTTTCATTCCTCGCCGCAATCGAACGATAACACTCGGCAAGGGGGAAAACCGGCTTGACACCACCCTTGACGAAAGCGGAATAATCGAGCAGCTGCGCGTATTGTTAAAGGAACATTCCCCTAAGAAGTCGGAAACCTCAGCCGAGCTGTCGCCACGTGAAATCGATGTTCTCCGACTTGTTGCCGGAGGTCTCATCAATAAAGAGATAGCCGAACGATTGAACATCAGCTTCAATACCGTGCTCACTCATAGAAAAAATATTTCCGCCAAGCTCGGAATAAAAAGCGTTTCGGGCCTCAGCGTATATGCAATGATGAACGGATACGTATAAGCCTTTCCGCAGCTGAAATTCAAAAAAATCGGNTCTAAACAATAAAATTTTGACATTTTTGTCATATATGCGTTCCAAAAGTCGTATCTTTGCACATTATTTTTCGGGATATAGCCGTTGGCTTCCGGAAACTATTCTTTGAATTATAATAAGATACAATAACTTTTATGGCAACAACTGCAGATTTTAAAAACGGAATGTGCCTCGAAATCGATGGCAACTATTTTTTCATCGTTGAATTCCTTCACGTAAAGCCCGGAAAGGGACCCGCTTTTGTGCGCACAAAACTGAAAAACGTGAAAACTGGTCGTGTGATTGACAAAACATGGAACTCAGGCGTGAAAGTTGAAGAAGGTGCGGNAGTACCGAGCGCCGTCCTTACCAGTATCTCTACAAAGATGATATGGGTTATAACTTCATGCACACTGAAACCTTTGAGCAGGTGGCTCTTCCCGGCGAAAGCATCGACGGAGTGGAATTTCTTAAAGAGGGCGATATCTGCGAAGCTATGGTGCATGCCGCATCTGAAACAATCCTCACTTGCGAAATGCCCACAAGCGTAGTGCTTGAAATCACCTACACCGAACCCGGCATCAAGGGCGACACCGCAACCAACACTCTCAAACCCGCAACCGTGGAAACCGGAGCTGAAGTACGCGTTCCCCTTTTCTGCGAAACCGGCGACAAAGTGAGAATTGACACTCGCGACGGTTCTTACGTTGAGCGCGTTGAACGTGCCGCTAAATAATAGCGCCCGACAAACAACCATTGCAGTATAAAATCACTACAATAAATATTAAAAGCTTGGAATCGCAGTGATTTTCAAGCTTTTAATATTTTATATAGCAGAGATGTAGCACATATATTCAAGTTTATTGTCATGAATAAGATATTTGAAGGATTATATTACGTAGGAGTAAACGACCGCATCACTCATCGATTTGAAAGCCTCTGGCCTATTCCAAACGGCGTAAGCTACAACTCCTACCTTGTAAAAGGCTCCGACAAAATAGCGCTAATCGACGGCGTAGAGCTGAGCGAAATAGAAGCGCTGACTGAAAACATTCAAGAAGCGATAGGCAAAACCGCTCCCGACTACCTCATCATAAACCACATGGAGCCCGACCATTCAGGGTCGATCAAAATACTTCACAGCCTCTTCCCCGACATGGTGATCGTGGGCAACGCAAAGACTCTCGACATGGTAAAAGGCTATCACGGCATCACCGAAAACACCCTTAAAGTCGCAGAAAACGACACTATCGACCTTGGCGGCGTCACACTCACGTTCAAAATCACTCCCATGGTCCACTGGCCTGAAACCATGATGACCTACGTTAAGGAATGGAACACCCTATTCTCAGGCTACGCATTCGGCTGCTTCCGAGCCATAAACGGAGGAATCCTTTACTC
>WFMA01000210.1 GCA_009177195.1 Bacteroidales bacterium
TCGGCTGTGGCGAGAAAGCGGTCGATGAATGTGGTTGATGTGACAGGATGAAACAGGGTCACCACCAGAAATGCCCGGTCGATATTTGCGGCGATGATATGGGACTCTTTCGATAGATTGCTCGCTCTACGGATGATATAATTTTCGCGCGGCTCTATTGCGGTGATGAAAGCGTTGCCGTCGGGATTGATGCTGATTTCCACCTTGTCGCCGACAGCGACAGGATTGGTTGTGCGTATGCCTTTCAACCGGAAATTGCCTTTCACTTTGCAGTTGACGTCATCTCCGTATTCAGTGTGGACCACATACCAGCTGCCTGTATTTCTTATAATGAGCCCCTTCATAGCCGTTTTGCGAATCAGTTATACTATATATAAACACAAAAATACGCAATAATTTCGGGATTATCGCCGCTCGGCTGAAAAATAATTTCGCTCACGGGAGTTGACATGGACTCTTGAATATGTAATTATAAAATTGGATGAATAGCGTTCTTGACTTGGGGGTTACTTTTTTGAAAATGTAAAGGTTGGTTTGGTTTCGATCCATTCTCTTAGAGGAACCTTATTCTCATCAGCAAACTTACAGCAAATATTCAGCCATTCTTCATACATGTTTTTATTCCGCAATAAAGCGGGATTGAATTCACGAATCATTAGCATCATCTCTTTTGAAGGGAATGTGAGCATAGTCTTGATGTCGTCAGAGTAATCTACTATTATATTGAAGACTTGAGGCACCGGTTTTTCTAAAGGGATTCCATTTACGTGGGTGATTTGTCCTCCTGCAGAATACAAGTCGCGTATATTAGGCGTTACTACTTGATTGTAGGAGCATAACCACAATGTCGTATTATTGTATTTGTACATTTTCCGTGCCGGATTCAGAGCTTCGGGAAATAAGATCATACATTTTNCCCTTAAATNTCTTTTTTCGTATAGTTCAAGAGAATTCCAGAGTCTGATATTGAATGAATGCGCATTGTCGATGTTGTCGGAAGTAAGCCACCAGGGCATTTCTTGCCTATTTTGTGATTTGGCGCGCTCTCGATAATAATTTCGAGCAATGGAAATTGAATCGGAAGAGGTTCTAAAGTCATCATAGCTTGTGCCCATTTTAGCAAAAATAGTGTCTTTTTCTCCAAGCTCCATATTTATTAGGTATCTCGGCGAGTGGGTCACTGCGATATCGTAAAGCACATCTTGATAAGGACGGCATTTGAATTGAGGAATGGGTCCGCCAAGTTTGCCGAATAACATGTATATGTCATTAACATTCTCGACGCGNGTGCTTTCTACTATGCTGCTCCCGGTCNATGTCNAGTGATTTNCCTTTGTTNTCTTGACTTCGATGCCATANTATTGATCTGCCACGATATCAGGAAATCTTTGTCCGGCTACTAATTTCACCTCATTAGGGTCAAAGGGGGTATCGAGGCATGCTGTTTTTATTTTCTCAACGGCACGCCGTTCTAAGGTTGATGAAGTTAGTGCTTTATATTCATCGGTATTCTTTTGGGCTTCGGTATTTAGGATATCCTCGGTTTTCTTCATCAAAGCCGCAAAAGCTTCATGGGCGAGTGAAATATCCCTTTTCCTAATAGCTATGATATTGTTATCCTGATTCATATCTGTCCAAAATATAACTGCCATACTTCTTGGATTCTCCGCGCTATATTGTAGGCTAANATAGGGGGAACTGCATTCCCAATCACTTTATATGCTCCTGATGNGCTGACCGCATNTCGCTTAGCTCCTTTTTNGTAAAATACGAATGGATAGTCTGGAGGAAATGTTTGAATAAGGGCACATTCCCGCGGAGTGAGACGTCGTTCTTGCAGCCCTCTGTTGAGTTCATCAACTATTTTCCCTCCGTGCTCTGCTGATAATCGTCGGAATTCTATGTTTCCGTGGTGTTCCGACCTGATTGTAGGAGCCAGTCCGTCAATATTTATTTCGGTTTGCCCCTGGCTGCCATTGCTCAGATATTTAGCTCCGGAGAAGAATCTTTGAGCTAAGTCGTTAGAGTTGGAAGGTTCCGGCAAATCGCAGAAAATATCCCGGCATACTACAGGAGTGGGCAAGTGAGGAATTTGAACATTGAAATTATGAGTCGGTGATGGATAAGGATTAAACTTTGCGGGAACATTCTCTTGTTCCAAAGCTTTTATAACACTTGGTTGAAGTGCCGACCGTTTAATCCCAATAAAAATTACGCGCTCGCGAGTNTCCGGNACGCCATAATTTGCNGCATGTAGAANCTGCNGATTTAAGACGATATAANCATTGCCGTTTGCGGTTGAAAAGTCTCGTTGTATTATGTCTTTAACATCGCCGAGACTTACCAATCCCTTTACATTTTCTGCAATAAACATTTTGGGTTGAACAATGTCAATAACTTGTTTCATCCACATGTATAGTTTGCCGCGAGTTTCTTCTGTAGGTGCATCATCCTGTCGTTTTTCTCCATTATGAGAAACAGAGGAGTCAAATCCTTTTCTTTTTCCGGCTACACTGAAATCTTGNCNAGGAAATCCTCCTGTTACAATGTCGATATTTTCAGGAAATACGATATTCCCGTTCTTGTGTAGTTTCACAAGGTCTACGATGCTGTCCAAGTGATATATTTCCGGATTTACATTAAAACGTGACATATAGCGTAGCCACGTTTGCCGAGCTTCCTCCAGAATGTCACACGCAAAAACAGTTCGGAAAACATTCTTTTTGAGTTGTACCCAATTGTTGTTTATTTCATGATTAATCCATTCCAAATTTGGAGCAGAGCGCTTGTGGCAGATAAATCCTCCTTCCAGTCCCAAGTCCATCCCTCCGCAACCGGAAAAAAGAGAAAGGACTCTTAATGTCCCATTTTCTTGACGCTCGTTTTCGCCATTATTATAAAATAAATGGGATTGCGGTTCGGCAACAAGATCGAAAGAATCTTCAAATACAGGATATTGTTTTATTGTTTTCGCCATATAAACACAAAAATACGCAATAATTTCGGGATTATCGCCGCTCGGCTGAAAAATAATTTTGCCCCAGGTTGCTCCGTGGGGTTATGATTGGCGAGAGGGGGGATTTATCAGCGCGCTTTGCAGGTTTTGGGAGAATGCGCTAAATTTGAGCCGTCAAATTTAAGCCGGATTGAATTATGGAGGAATTGCTGGATTTTGATGTCGTTTTGCTGTGTGGCATTTCGGGTTCGGGGAAGACTACTCTTGCCAGGCAACTTGCTGAGCGCGGATTCGTTCATTTGTCGCTTGACGGCATAATGTGGGACGAGTTTGGCGATTTCGCGCCTGACGAGTTTCTGAAATATCGCAGCCGGGCAGAGAGCATTTTGACCGACCGATTGCGCCGGTCTGTCAGCTCGGGACAGAGGGCGGTGGTCGACGCCACTTTGTGCAAGCGAGCCAAGCGTGACGATTACCGGCGGTTNCTNTCGGNGCTGGGGGTGANTTATCGGCTGGTCTATTGCAGTGCCGATGCCGCCACTTTGCGAGCTCGTCTTCATCGGCGTAACGCTTCGCCGGGTCGCGAGGCTGCGTTGGTGACCGATGAAATGCTTGATCACTTCCTTGCCGGATTTGAACCGCCTGCAAGCGATGAACCCCACTTGTTGCTACCAGCCGCCTCCGAGCGCCTTGTATAGGCGGATGATTACAAGATGCTTGTCGCGCATGGCGTTGCTTAAACTTATGCGGGCGTCAAAGTAGCTTCGTTGTGCGTCGAGCAGTTCAAGATAGCTTATGACACCGTTGATATATTGCAGTTGAGCCAGTTCAAGATTGGTTCTTGCCGAGGTTTCGAGCCGCAGGGTGGAGCCGAATATTTCATTCATTTTGCTATAATCCACAATGGCGTTGCGCACTTCCTTGAATGCGTTCAATACGCATTTTTCATAGTTTTCCCTGGCTTGTTCGTAGGCTGCTTGCTGAGCGCGGTAGGCGCTTTGTCGCCCTCCCATATCAAAGATGGGACCGAGCAGCGACCCTCCGAGAAATGAGTAGGGCGATTTCAGAAAGTCGCCAAGTTCGTCGCTTTCAAGCCCTCCCTTCCCGGTGAGGGCGAGTCGCGGAAAGCGGTTGGTGTAGGCAATTCCCACAGCAGCATTTGCTGCGATGAGGTTTTGCTCGGCGCTGCGTATGTCGGGACGTCGTTCCAGCAACATGGACTGGATACACACGGGGAGACTGCCGGAGAGCTCAGGACTGGTGAGGGTCATCACGCGGTCGA
>WFMA01000044.1 GCA_009177195.1 Bacteroidales bacterium
TCCACTCGCCATGTTCTCGCGAGTGGTCATCGCGCAGCTTCTTGTGCTCCTTTTCCTATAATATATTAAGGTAATTAAACTTGCTCAACCTCATGACTTGCCGGTGATGATGGCACGGATGTCATTGAGCTTGTTGAGCGCAGCCATCGGGGTGAGGTTGTTGATATCGATATTGATAATCTCATCGCGTATCTGAGTGAGCACCGGGTCGTCAAGCTGGAAAAACGAAAGCTGCACTCCCGAGCGCTCTTCGGCAATCTTGCCGAGGTCCTTGTTCATCGATTCCTGGCGGTTAGCCGTTTCAAGATGTTTCAGCACCTCATTGGCGCGTTGCACGATCGACTGTGGCATTCCGGCGAGTTTAGCCACGTGGATTCCGAAACTGTGTTCGCTGCCGCCGGGGGCGAGCTTGCGCAGAAACACCACTTTGCCGTTAATCTCCTTGACCGACACGTTGAAGTTCTTCACCCTCGGAAAACTTGCCTCCATATCGTTCAGTTCATGGTAGTGAGTGGCAAAAAGAGTCTTGGGATGCGCCGACCCGTATTCATGGATGTGCTCCACGATAGCCCATGCGATAGAGATGCCGTCGTAGGTCGAGGTGCCGCGCCCCAGCTCATCAAACAATATGAGGCTCCGCTCGCTCATGTTGTTGAGAATCGCCGCCGCTTCGTTCATCTCCACCATGAATGTGGATTCGCCGAGCGATATGTTGTCGCTGGCGCCGACACGGGTGAAAATTTTGTCGACGATCCCTATCCGAGCCGACTCGGCGGCTACGTAGCAGCCAATCTGAGCAAGAAGGACGTTCAGCGCCGTTTGACGCAACAATGCCGACTTACCCGACATATTAGGACCGGTTATCATCATTATCTGCGTGGAGTTATTGCCAAGCTTCACGCTGTTGGATATGTAAGGCTCGCCGGGCGGCAGCTGCTTCTCGATGACGGGGTGGCGCCCTTCAGTGATGGCGATGTCAAGCGAATCGTCGACCACGGGACGGTTGTAGTGGTTTTCCATCGACGCGCGGGTGAATGCCGACAGCACGTCGAGACGCGCCGCCAGCGAAGCGTCGAGCTGGATAGCCGGAATATATTCAGCCACGCAAGCCACAAGCTCGGCGTAAAGGCGGAATTCAATCGACGCTATTTTCTCCTCGGCTCCGAGGATNGTNTCNTCATANTCNTTCAANTCCTGNGTGATGTAGCGCTCGGCGTTGACAAGNGTCTGCTTCCTTATCCACTCGGCGGGCACCTTTGACTTGTGGGTATTGGTGACCTCGATGTAGTAGCCAAACACGTTATTGTAGCCAATTTTGAGGCTGGGGATTCCGGTGGCGGCGCTTTCACGTTCCTGCACCTCGCGCAGATAATCTTTTCCCTTGCTCGATATCTCCCTAAGGCGGTCAAGCTCCTCGTCGACTCCGTTGCGGATCACGCGCCCCTTGTTGAGCGCCGCCGGGGCATCCTCGACGATTTCACGGTCTATGCGGTCGCGCAATTTCAGGCAGGGGTTGAGCTGCTCGCCGATTGTCTTGAGGGCTTCAAGATCGGCGTCGCAAGCGAGCTGCTTTATCGGCTCTATAGCAGTGAGGGCGTTGCGCAGCTGTATAAGTTCGCGCGGGGTGACACGCCCCACGGCAACTTTGGAAATGACACGCTCCATGTCGCCTATCTGTTCAAGATTCTCAATGAGAGTCTCGCGCTGCTCGGGATTGCGGAAGAAATATTCCACCACGTCGAGGCGCTTGTTGATGGCGTTGACATCTTTGAGTGGGAAAAGTATCCATCGGCGCAGAAGCCTCGCTCCCATGGGGCTTACGGTGCGGTCGATCACGCTGAGAAGGCTCTTGCCGTCCTCATTCATGCTGTCGATAAGTTCAAGATTGCGCACGGTGAACTTGTCGAGCCTCACGAAGCGTTCCTCTTCGATGCGGTTTATGCGGTTTATGTGGCTTATCTGAGTGTGCTTGGTTATGTCGAGATAATGAAGCACGGCGCCGGCGGCTACGATAGCCGCGTGAAGGCTGTGGATTCCGAAACCCTTCAAGTTTCTCGTCTCGAATTGCNGNANCNGGCGCTCGTGGGCGGCATCCTCGGTGAAAATCCAGTCNNCGAGTTCGAACGACNGCAAGCGGCTTGAAAATGTCGACTCCAGCAANTTCCTGTTGCCTCGCTCAACAAGCACCTCTTTGGGCGAAAAGTTATTGAGCAGCTTCTCGATATAGTCGGCAGGACCTTCGGCTGTGAGAAATTCGCCGGTGGAAATATCGAGAAAAGCAATTCCAATCAACCCCGATTTTGCGAAATGGACTGCGGCAAGGAAGTTGTTTTCCTTGTGATTGAGCACATTGTCGTTTACCGCCACGCCGGGAGTGACAAGCTCGGTGATGCCTCGCTTCACCAATTTTTTAGTGAGCTTCGGGTCTTCAAGCTGTTCACAAATGGCTACACGCTTGCCGGCTCTCACCAGTTTGGGGAGATAGGAGTCAAGAGCGTGATGGGGAAATCCGGCGAGTTCGACATACTGCGCCGAGCCGTTGGCGCGCCTCGTCAGGGTTATGCCGAGAATCTCGGACGCAGCTATGGCATCGTCAGAAAATGTTTCATAGAAGTCGCCCACACGGAAGAGCAGCACTGCATCGGGATGCTTCTGTTTCATCTCGATATATTGCTTCATGAGGGGAGTTTCAACAATTTTCTTTGCCACGACGATAAGATTTTTAGGGAGTAAAATTATAATGTAAAGTTAACATTTCCCCTCAACCCGTGCAAATATGACATCACAAAATAATCCTTTTAATCCATATAACACTCGACACCCATCAAATCAGACAAAGCTAAAAATGGAGACGGGATATTGGAAAATTTACCCACATACCACGGTCACCCCATATAGCAACCTTTAATAAATTACATTAAAGCACACAAAAACACAAACCCATTGAAAAATACAGTTAAATTTGCCTAAATCAAAAAGATATCATAAATTTGTACTGTCAATCCGGAATGACACGACATATTAATTAAAAAGAAGAAGCGTTTTGCTTATCTTGCTACTGAAAACCTGAGAAATTTTCTACGAATGCAAGAAGGTAACAAGACGGTTCTCACGCTATAGCGTGGGCAGCTGTTCTCATATCTTTGCATTCAAGGTTTTCTCAGGACCGTCAGTAGGAGGTGTGGCAATGCAGTCCACGCTTCTGTTTTCTGAGAATCGGCTGATAGGACTGTAATGCCAACAAAATTTTTTTTTAAATGAAAAAAGTAATAGCATTTATTCTCGCGTGCATTATTTCCATCGCTGTTTACGCAAATATGAACGACTCTTGCGGTAGCCCCAACAATCAGGTAGTTGTAACATTAGAAAAGGTGCAACATGGTGGCGATATGTATCGGGTCGTAGCAAGAGGTTACGGCGTGAATGCCAATAATACTGTAACTTTCAAGGTAAAATGCGTTAACGGTACTGAAAGATACGTGGATGGTACAATTGACATAAAGAATGGCGTGGGTGCAACCGACTTCATATACCATAAAGCCTCTGATATTCAGATCACCAATAGATATTGCATCGTCCAATAAGCATTTTCATTTAGTATCTGTGTAATTATACATGATACATTTCTCCATGCTTTACCGTATTTTGAAAGTACGGTAAAGCACTTTTATTATGCCTGAATCTTCATCGACTAAACACGAATCAGCAGCCGCTATCAATTGACAAGACGGGTCTGTAAAATCTAATCTGCCATCGTAATCGGTTTTTAGAGTTCAGCCTTTTTAAAGCCCCCTTACAGGGAGCCAACATCCATCAATTCGTTACCCCGGGACTCCGCCCCCGATGGGGACCTCGCCCCAGGGCTATCCATAAATGCCGCCTATGGCGACAATCTGCGGGTTTATTGCTCACGCAAGGAGTCACGACTCATGCTTCCCGCCTACGTTATGTGATTTTTTATTAGGTCGTGCAACTTTTTAATTGGCTGGGGCATCTAATCAACAAAACAATAAAAACAGAAAATAATGAAATTAAAATCAATTCTTGCCATCGGAGCCATAATGCTTGCCGGCACAGCTTGCAATCCTGCGACAATACTCGGCAACATAAAAGGAGAGAAACCTTCGAAAACCAGAGTAGAGCGTTCCTATTCATTTGAAAATATCAAGGGAATCGACACTTCATCAGGTATTATAGTCCACTACACTCAGCAACCGTCGACCCAGCCGGTAANAGTAGAGGGACCGGAGAATGTGGTTGCCGCGTTTGAAATCAATTTNACAAAAAACGGNGTTCTTGACCTGTCGATGGATAGCGGCAAGAGTTTCCGCTACAAATCGGAAGAAGACCATGTAAANGTGTGGGTCGCAGCACCCGCCGTGTCATCACTGGAAGCATCGTCGGGAGGGTCGATAATCGTAAACGAACCCATAACGGCAACTGAGCCGATTGAAATCAACGCTTCATCGGGAGCGGGAATCTACGTGGCGCAACTTAACGCCGTGACTGCAAACATAAAAACATCGTCGGGAGCCGACGTGGAGATCTACTCGATTAAAATAACCGACAGCTTGAGCGCCGGAGCCTCATCAGGAGCGGTAATTGAGATAGGAGCGGGGACCGCCGAAAACGCTTATTTCAAAGCATCGTCGGGAGCGTCGGTGAGAGCGTCGGGAATGACAGCGCAGCGCGGCGAGTGCAAGGCTTCATCGGGGGGCGGCATAAAGTCGTCGATCAAGCAACCAAGCATCAAAACCTCTTCAGGCGGCAGCGTGATAAACAAAGATTAGCCTCAAAAGCAAAATGAGAATGGCGACATCGGAAATCTGATGCCGCCATTCTCGTTTATAAACCAATTTTATTGTCCTGTCGTAGAGCGTCAATCGGCTCCGAAACGTATCGCAGGTCCACCCTGCGGCTGCTGCGGAGTCGAGGGCTTGGGTTCCTCTTTTGACGGAGCAGCCTGTCCTTGAGGCGCGGCGGCTTTGCCCATAGCCTTTATATCGTTAGAGACTTTCTTGTCGCGATTGAACGCCGGACTCTTTTCCAAAGCGTCGATAAACATGTCATCGTCCATCTGGGATGGAGTGAGGACGATGAAGCGCGACTTGACTTTATCGTCACGTATCTTATTTGCCGCTTCCAGTCCGTAGTCCTTCGTTATATCGATATCGTCGATGGGATCGGCTTTCGCGCTCTTGCCAAATGAGACTTTCGAAGGCTTCTTGCCGTTCTCGACCGAGAGCTGGAATCCGGCGGCGAGAATCGTTATCTTCACGCGGTCGCCCAGCGACTTGTCATAAGCCGCGCCCCATATCACGTCGACCTCTTCGTCTATACCGTTGATGAAGGTAGTGAGCTCGTCGGTCTCCCCTGCCATGAGCGGAGTTTCAGCCTCGGGATTAAAATAGAGGTTGAAAAGGAGCTTCTTGGAGGTCATGATGTCGGTGTCTCGGAGCAACGGCGACTTGAGCGCGTCCTCAATCGCTTTTGTCACACGCCCCTCGCCCTCGCCATAGCCGGTTGAGATAATGGAGGCGCCGCCATTGCGCAACGTCGTGTCGACATCATTGAAGTCGAGGTTTATTCGCCCCTTGCTGGTGATCAGTTCCGAAATGCTTCGCGCCGCAGTGGTGAGAGTGTCGTCAGCCTTGTCGAACGCGTTGACAAAACTGTAGTCGGGATAGATGTCGGGGAGTCGCTGATTGTTAATGACCAGCAGGGCGTCGACATATTTTCCCATCTCCTCAACGCCAAGGAGCGCTTTCTTGATTTTGCTGACCCCTTCAAACAGGAACGGGATCGTGACGATTCCCACAGTGAGCAATCCCCGCTCGCGTGCTATGCGCGCCACCACAGGAGCGGCGCCGGTTCCGGTTCCGCCACCCATACCGCCGGTGATAAACACCATCTTGGTGGTATCTTCAAATAGCTCGGCGATGCGGTCGGCAGCCTCTTCAGCCGCCTGCTTCGCAATCTCGGGCTTGTTGCCTGCGCCAAGACCATTGCCGATCTCCACACGCTTCGGCACGCTCAACGCATTGAGCTGCTGACGGTCGGTGTTAAGAATGACAAACGACACGTTCTCGATGTTCTGCTTGTACATGTGCTCGACGGCATTACAGCCGCCACCGCCCACGCCCACGACTTTAATGATGGTGTCCATAGGTTTTCCGGTAGAAAATCCTGCGTCGTCCATAGCCGGTATATTATCTGTATCCATTTTAGGGTCGATTTTTCTTATTCAACATTAATCACAAAACTCACGCCGCGAATCATTCACCGTCGGGGTCATTGAAAATATTCTCGCCCATGCGGCGCAGACGGTCCCACATCTTGGAACGGAATCCTGACTGACCGCCCTCATTGTTGTCATCGCCGCCACGCTGTTTCTTCTTCTCCTTCTCAGGCATTACCTTTCCCGAGCGATGATCGTCGACCGGAGCAGGCTCTTCAGCAGTATGGACAGGCGCGATAATCTCCATGCAATCCTGAGGATTGTCGGAAGCCGCCTTGTTGAGGAGCGCTACAATGTCGATCATCTCGAAGCCTTGCAAGCGGGGATCGGAAATGCGGATAGTGTTGGGGATGCTCCCCAGTCTCACTTTCACACCGCTTTGCTTGGCAAGCATGTCGGTGAACCCTTTCAACTTCGTTCCTGCTCCCACGAGCACTATGCCTCCGGCAAGATCGGAAGTGAGTTTATAGCCGGCATATTTAGCCTGCTCGGTGATGTTGACGGCAATCTCTCCGGCACGCGCGCGGATGAAATTGTTGACCTCGATGGGGTCGCCGTCGAAATCGTGCTTATGATAGTTGGGCTCGGCGTTGACAGCGTCGCCGATGGCGCGCTTTATCTCTTCGGCGCGCTCCTCGGTGTAACGGAGCGCCATGACATCGCGGGTGATGTTACGCGAGCCGAGCGGCAATGTGGCAAGATAGCGAAGGGTGCCGTTCTTGTAGACCGAGACTGTCGTTGTCTCGGCGCCGAAGTCGACGAGCATACAGCCCAGTTTGCGTTCATCTGCTGAAAGGACAAGATCGGCAATCGCCAGCTGACGCACATATATCGCTTTGATTGAGATGTTCTGCAACTTGCTGATGGCAATCTCGATGTTGCGCAAAATCTTGGGGCGGCAGGTGATGAGATTGATATCGGCTACGATATTTGTTCCGAAAGTTCCAACCGGAGTGTAGCATTCGAGATTGTCGACCACGAAACCGCGTGGACGAACCTCGACAACCGTGCGCTCCGAAAGCCCGCTCGCCTTAGCCTCTTCCTTTATCTGCTCGACAATCTTGGAGGTGATTTCGGTTTCCTCATTATACTGACGCACCACCTGGCGTGAAGTGGTCATCATCGATCTGCCGCCAATCGCCACATAAAGGCTTTTTATTTTTCTCGGAGAGACCACATTGTGATTCTCAAGCCGGCGAATGAGTAAACGGATGCGGTTGCTCAGCTCATCGACATTCTGAATGATTCCGTAACGCACAACGTCGACGGCATTCTCCTCCTCGACAGCGAGAAGCGACAACACGCCGGTGTCATCCACCGAGCCGACTGCGGCTCTGATATGCGAACTGCCTATTTCAAGGGCGGCGATATATTTAGGTTCCATGATCTATATAATGATGCGAAAGGGTTTATTATCGGTTAGTTTCATCGACCATCATCGTTCCCACGTCGGGAATCTCCTGCTCAGCCTCGATGTCGACCGTGCTTATTGCCTGATGGAGTTTCTTCACCCGGCGCGTCGCGACAACCTGTCCGCGCCACTTCACTGAAAGGGTGTCGTAGAAATCCCATCCTTTCACGGGAAGAATCTTCTTGTAAGCGAGACGAAGGCGGTCAAACTTGTCGTCGAGATTGTCCATGTCGCCGAGATTGATGACATGTCCGTGGATCATCGGCACGAGAATCACGTTACGCCGGTCATAAGCCTTGATGTGGGTTATGAGCGTTGCCCACGTCGAGTCGCTGTTGATGTAGGAAACGAGCGGCAACATCGCCGTGGGCGGAAAATCGCGGGTGAATGCTCCTGAAATGATGGGAACATCGGAATGGTAACGCGCGGTAGCCGATATGCGTTTCCCCGCGCGGTTGATGTAGTAAGAGCTGTCGCGATCAAAGATTCTTGCCACCGGCTCAAGCGGATCGACCTCAACGTGAATGCGGTTGTCGGTAGTGACGACGCATCTCACTCGTTCGATATTGTCGATTGAAGCCAGCATCCGTTCAATGCTGTCGGTGTTAATCTGGTGGATGCGCATTTTCTCAGCCTGTTCGGGCAACTTGCCGAGCTCACGGGTAATCTCCTTTGCGGTCACGAAACGCGACTCGATGGGGTCGACCACTATTCCGCGGCACAATTCCGTAGCCGACTGATTGCGTGACCAAGACACAGCCACCACAATGTAGGCAAGAAGCACAAGGGATAATATGACGCGCAACAGTTTCATGCTCTTATTTCGAATTGACGGCGCTTACTATTTCAGGGAGGTAATTGCAGATGTCCCCGGCGCCCACCGTCAACAAGATTTCAAAGTTACGATTTTTTATCGTTTTTATCAAATCCTGCTTCATAATCATTTCTTTATCATCAACGGTGAGGCGGTCAAAAATAATTTTTGACGTTACGCCTTCGATAGGCTCCTCACGGGCGGGATAAATGTCGAGCAGAATCACCTCGTCGGCAAGCGAGAGAGCCTCGGCAAACTGCGGAGCGAAATCACGGGTGCGCGAATAGAGGTGGGGCTGGAACGCCACGGTGACGCGACGCCCGGGATAGAGAGCTTTCACCGAACTGATGGAAGCGCGGATTTCGTCGGGGTGATGGGCGTAGTCGTCGATGACGGCACGCACGGGGGATGTCTCTTTGAGCCAGAATTCAAAGCGGCGCTTGGGACCTTGGAAAGTCTCAATCGCGCGGCGAGCCATCTCGGCATCCATGTCGCCGGTGAGATGACACGCCGCCAAAGCGGCAACGGCATTCTCGATATTTATCTCAACGGGCACTCCGAGCGATATGTCGGGAATGCGGATATCAGGACCCACGAAATCAAAAATAATCTCACCATCGGCACGGCGTATATTTTCAGCATGAAAATCGCCCGAGTCTTTAGAATAGGTGTAGACCTCGACCGATTCANNNGGACGNGGNANGAGCTTCAGCCCTTCATGAAGTATAAGTTTACCGCCGGGACGCACCAATTCGGTGAACCGGGCGAAACTTTCAAGATAAGCCTCCTCGGTTCCATAGATGTCGAGATGGTCGGGGTCGGTAGCAGTTATCACCGCTATGTAGGGCGACAGGTGATGGAACGAGCGGTCATACTCGTCAGCTTCTATCACGGAATAGGGCGACGTTTCGCTAAGCAGCAGGTTGCTGTCATAATTCCGCAGGATGCCGCCGAGGAAAGCGTTGCACCCCACCGGACAGGAGTGAAGGATGTGAGCCGCCATCGACGAGGTGGTCGTCTTGCCGTGGGTTCCGGCAAAACATATTCCGTGACTGTCGCGGGTAATGTCGCCAAGCGCTTTGGCGCGTTTCACAACCTCATATCCGTTGTCGCGGAAATATATGAGCTGNGGATGATCGGCGGGAAGCGCCGGGGTGTATATCACCTGAACCTCATCGGGACAGCCCTTGAAATCGCCTGGTATCGCCTCGGCTCGTTCGTCGAAGGTGATTTCCACACCCTCATTCCGGAGCGCGTCGGTAAGAGCCGAAGGGGTGCGGTCATATCCCGCCACCCGGNCGCCTTTTGACAGGAAGTATCGCTCCAGAGCCGCCATGCCTATTCCGCCGGCGCCGGCAAAGTATATCTTATTTTTCATCGCTTTTCCGTCCAAGTATTTCATAAACAGTGTCGACAATCTTCTCATCGGAGCCATGAAGAGCCATGCGGCTGATATTCTCCGACAACGTGCGGCAACGCTCCTCGTTGTTGAGCAGCGCGACTACCTCCTTGCCCAGCATNCGCGGCGCGTCGGCATCAAGAATCATCACGGCGGCATCGTTGACAACAAGAGCCTCGGCATTCTTGCGCTGATGATCCTCAGCCACATTGGGCGAAGGCACAAGAATCGACGGCTTGCCAAGCAACTGCAACTCGGAAATAGTTCCGGCTCCGGCACGCGACACGACCACGTCGGCGGCGCGGTAGGCAAGGTCCATCTGCGAGATAAACGGCACGGCTTTCACCACGTTGTTATACTTGTCGGCAATCTTCTTGCACTCGGCTGAATAGAGTTTGCCGGTCTGCCAAAGGACATAGCCGCGAGCCTTCTCGATGGCGTTGAACGCTTTCTCGATGCTTTGGTTGATGGTCCGGGCTCCGAGACTGCCGCCGATGACGAGCACGAGTTTGCGATGCTGGGGCACCCCGAGCAGCTTGCGCGCCTCTTCAGGAGTCACCGCGCAGTTGAGGATTCCCTCGCGAACGGGATTGCCAACCAGCTTTATGCGATCGGCAGGGAAGAAACGCTGCATGTCGGGATAAGCCACGCATATCGCCGCCGATTTCTTGGCAAGGAGCTTATTGGTGACGCCGGCATAGGAATTCTGTTCCTGAAGAAGGGTAGGAATGCCATGCTTCTGCGCCTCTTTCAGCATGGGACCGCTGGCATAACCGCCAACTCCGATAGCGATATCGGGCTTGAAATCGGAAAGTATCTTTTTCGCTCTCCACAAGCTTTTCACAAGCCGGAAAAGCACAGGGATGTTGCTGAACAGTTTTTTGCGGTTGAAGCCGCTGACGGGCAATCCGATAATCTCATAGCCTGCCGCAGGGACACGCTCCATCTCCATCCTTCCTTCAGCCCCCACAAAGAGGATTTCAGTGTCGGGATCCCGACGTTTCAACGCATTGGCTATCGACAGAGCGGGAAAAATGTGTCCGCCGGTGCCGCCGCCACTTATAAGGACTCTATAGTGTTTTTTCTCCATCATTCATTAAATTAAAATTGAACCGGGTTGTTGGCTCTCATCTCCTCGGGCAGAGCGCTGAGCTCCTCTTTCACCTCCTGCTTGGTGCCGTTCTGCACCGCAGTGCGGCTCACACTCAGCATCATGCCGAAAGCGATCGAAGTGACAAGTATCGATGTTCCGCCTTTGGATATAAGCGGCAACGGCTGCCCCGACACCGGGAACGTGCCGGTGGTGATCGCCATGTGGAAAAGCGCTTGCATCACTATCATCACCGCAAGCCCCACCACAAGCAACACGGGGAACGCCCTGTGGCATTTTCGGGCTATGACCCCGGCGCGCACCAGCAGCGCAAGGTAAAGCAGCATGAGCGCCGTGCCGCCGAGAAAACCGAGGTCCTCCACTATAATGGCGTATATATAATCGGAGAACGCGAGCGGAAGTCGCGCCGTTTCGCGCGAATTGCCGGGCATCACTCCGAAGAAACCGCCATTAGCCTGCGCCATGTAGGAATACATTTCCTGACGGTTGGTGGCGGTAATCTCCTCCTCGTATTTCGGGACCGATGAAAAATATCGGTCAAGACGCGCTTTCCAGGTGCCGTGACGCTCGGCAACATTCTCGGGAGCCTCGCTCATCGCAGTCGTCTGGGGAGCCTGGGCATTCTGATCCTTCACAAATCCCTTGACGAGAACCGCCCCGGCTCCAAGCACGGCATAGACCCCGACAACAAGGAAGAATTTACGCAGCTCGGTGCCGCCAATCAACATCATCGCCAGACTTATCGACATGAGCAACAACGTGTTGGTGAGTCCTTGCTTGAACAGCAAAGCGCCAAACAGCAGTACTACCGCCGCCGACATGTATATGCCCCTGTTTATGACTCCCACCCCTTTAGGCTTCTGGGAGCGAGCCATGATGCGGGCGATGACCAACACAGCCGAAAGTTTTATGAATTCAGAGGGCTGGATGGTGATACCCATGAGGCTGAAGTGGCGGCGGGCTCCGTTGACAATCTCACCGAACATCGACACATAGAGCATCGAGCCGATACTGAAAATCGCCACCAGCCATGCCAGTCCAAAAAAGTATTTGTAATGAACTCTCGACAGTCCCCACACGATGCCGAAACCGGCGACCAGCATGAGGAAGTGGCGCAATATGGGTCCATAGACACCTGCTGCCGCCACTTCACGGCTCGATGCACTGTAAAGCTCTACAATCGACACAAGGCAAAGGAAGCCGTAAATGCCCCATATAGATTTATCGCCTTCATGACGATACTCGGGAGCGGTATCAGTCTGAGGCTTGGATGCCGCCGCCGTTGTTGTTGACGTTGACGCAGGCGCCGCAGTTCCAAATATCATATCATTATCATTCATCCTTCATCTTTTTAACAGCGTCCTTAAACTGTCGTCCGCGGTCCTCGTAGCTCTTGAACAGGTCGAAGCTCGCACAGCATGGCGAAAGCAACACCGTCTCCCCTTCGCAGGCAATCTCCGCGCAAGTATCCACAGCCTCCTGCAAGGAATGAGTGTCGTAGATAGCCTCGACCTTGCCGGTGAAGAAGTCAAGCAGCTTGGAATTGTCTTTTCCCATGCAAACGATGGCGCGGACCTTTTCACGCACAAGCGGCTCGATTTCAGTGTAATCGTTGCCCTTGTCCTTACCGCCGAGAATGAGCACCACCCCTTTGGGCATACTCTCAAGCGCATACCAGCAAGAGTTGACGTTAGTAGCCTTGGAATCATTGATATNGCGCACCCCGTTGACCGTGGCGACATATTCAAGGCGGTGTTCTACGCNCTCGAAGTCCTCAAGAGAACGGCGGATGTNGTCTTNCTTAATATCGAGTAAACATGCCGAAAGTCCTGCCGCCATCGAATTGAACAGATTGTNAAGNCCTGAAAGGGAAAGGTCCTCACGAGGCATCGCCAACGAAGTGTGGGAAGTGTTGAGCACGAGTTCGCCGGCGTCGTCGACGAAGGCGTCGCATCCCGGCTCATAATGCTCGCTGAAAGGATAGAGGCGCGCCTCGGTCTTGATGCTCTGCAACTGAGCCTGAATCACCGGGTCGTCCTGCCAGAAGATAAATGCGTCCTCGGGAGTCTGGTTGCGGATGATGCGGAACTTGGCGTTGATATAATTCTGCATCTTGTATTCGTAACGGTCAAGATGATCGGGAGTGATGTTGAGCATCACGGCGATATTAGCCTTGAACTCATACATGTTTTCAAGCTGGAAGCTGCTCAATTCAATCACGTAGACTTCGTGATTGTCGCGAGCCACCTGAAGAGCGAGACTCTTTCCAACATTGCCGGCAAGCCCCACATTGATGCCCGCGTTTTTAAGAATGTGGTAGGTGAGCAGTGTGGTGGTAGTCTTGCCGTTGCTACCGGTGATGCACACCATCTTTGCGTCGGTGTAGCGCCCCGCAAACTCTATTTCGGAAATCACGGGAATGCCCTTTTCGAGCACTTTCTGCATGATAGGAGTGGTGGGAGCCACTCCGGGACTCTTTATTATTTCATCGGCGTTGAGGATGAGAGCCTCGGTGTGACCACCATCCTCAAACGGAATGTTTTCACGTTCAAGCTGTTCACGATATCCGGGAGAAATCGTTCCGAAATCCGACAAAAACACGTCAAAGCCTTTGTCCTTTGCCAGAATCGCCGCGCCAACACCGCTTTCGCCGCCGCCTAATATGACAATACGTTTCATATATATTATATCGTTATCTAATCTTTAATGTCACAAATGTTATAGCCGCCAACATGATTCCGATGATCCAGAAACGGGTTACTATTTTGGATTCGGGAATGCCATGCTTGGGAGAGTTCAACAAGACGAACCCCTCGGTAACGGCATCTTTCTGATAATGATGATGGAGCGGGGTCATTTTGAAAATGCGCCGTCCAACGCCATATTTTTTCTTTGTCGCCTTAAAGTAAGCCACCTGAATGATGACCGACAGGTCCTCAATGAAGAAGATGGCGCAAAGCACCGGCAGCAACAGCTCCTTGCGGATTAGAATCGCAAACACGGCAATAATGCCGCCAAGCGTCAGGCTGCCCGTATCGCCCATGAAAACCTGGGCGGGATAGGCATTGTACCACAGGAAGCCGATGAGAGCGCCGATAAACGCCGACATGTACACCACCAGCTCCTCGGAACCCGGAATGTACATTATATTAAGGTAGGAGGAGTAGATGAGGTTGCCTCCGAGATAAGCCATGATTGCCAGCGCCGTGCCTATAATCGCCGAGGTTCCGGTGGCAAGTCCGTCAAGCCCGTCGGTGAGATTTGCGCCATTGGATGTCGCCGTCACCACGAATATCACCACCAGAACAAAAAGTATCCATCCGCCGGTAGTGGCATACTTGCCCATCCACTGGGTGAGGTCGCTGTATTCAAAATTGTTGTTCTTCACAAACGGGATCGTGGTTTGAGGCATCTTTTCCTCCTCTCCGCTATACACCACCACCGTTTCATCAGGGTTGTTGGTGGGAATCTCTATGTTTTGCCTCATTACTATCGCCGGGCTGAAAAACATCGTGAGCCCCACGATGAGCCCGAGCCCCACCTGTCCCACAATCTTGAACTTGCCTTTGAGCCCCTCCTTGTCGTGACGAGCCACCTTAATGTAGTCGTCAAGAAAACCCAGCGTGCCGAGCCACACGGTTGACACGATCATCAACGCCATGTAGACGTTTGACAGATTGCCGACCAATATGCAGGGCACGAGAATCGACAGGATGATAATCACACCACCCATAGTGGGGGTACCGGTCTTTTTCATCTGCCCCTCCAGCCCGAGGTCGCGCACTATCTCGCCCACCTGCATCATCTGCAACCGTTCAATTATGCGCTTGCCAAACACGATGGCGATAAACAATGCGAGCACAAAAGCGACTCCCGAGCGGAAAGTGATGTAGTCCATCAATCTCGCTCCGGGCACATTCAATGATTCAAGATATTGAAACAGATAATATAACATGATTCTATTATATTCTTTTTATAGTTCAGCGGCGATTATCTCCTTTACCACTTCACGGTCATCAAAATGATGTTTCACTCCTTTTATTTCCTGATAATCCTCATGCCCCTTTCCGGCAACAAGGATCACGTCGCCGGCAGCGGCAAGCGCGGCAGCCGTGCGTATCGCTTCACGACGGTCCACGATGCTCAATGTTTTCTTCTTGCCCTCCACATCGAGCCCAGCCTCCATGTCGCGGAGAATTTCGGCGGGGTCTTCATCGCGCGGATTGTCGCTGGTCAGGATGAGCCGGTCGCTTCTCAGCACGGCTTCTTTTGCCATGATGGGGCGTTTTCCCTTGTCGCGGTTACCTCCGGCGCCAACCACGGTGATAATCGAGCCGCGGTTGCCGACAACCTCACGGATAGCCTGAAGCACGTTGACAACGGCATCGGGGGTGTGGGCGTAGTCGACGATGGCGGTATAGCCCTTGGGAGAATGGAACGCCTGGAAGCGTCCCGCCACCGGCACGAGACGGCTCATATTGACAAGAACCTGTTCCAAATCCCAGCCCAGAAGAATCGAAGCGCCATAGACGGCGGTGAGATTATAGGCATTGAACTTACCGGTGAAGAGCACTTCCACTTCACGTCCGTTAAATGTCATCGAAGTTCCGTCAAGGCGGCTTTCAACCACACGCCCCATGAAATCGGCACGAGTGCGCAGCGAGTAAGTGTAACGACGTGCCGAGGTGTTCTGAAGCATCACCTCTCCGCTCTTGTCGTCGATATTGGTCAGCGCGAAAGCCGATGAAGATAGTCCGTCGAAGAATGACTTCTTTGCGGCAAGATAAGCCTCGACGGTTTTATGATAGTCAAGGTGGTCACGGGTGAGATTGGAGAAGATGCCGCCGGCGAAATTAAGCCCGGCGATGCGATGCTGATGAGCTGCGTGCGAGCTGACCTCCATGGATGCGTAATCGCATCCTGCCTCAACCATGCGGCTCAGCAGAGCATTGATGGTAAGCGGGTCGGGGGTAGTCTGATTTGTAGGAATCGCCTCGTCCTCAATATAATTGCACACAGTGGAGAGGAGTCCGGCTTTATAGCCCATCAGGCGCGCCATCTCATAGATGAGCGTCGCCGTGGTAGTCTTGCCGTTGGTTCCGGTGACACCCACGAGTTTAAGTTTGCGCGAAGGATTGTCATACCATTCCGACGCGAGGTAGCCCAGCGCGATAGCCGAGTCAGGCACTTTTATATAAGTTATCGATGTTTCCAAGAACTCCGGAAATTCCTCACACACAATTGCGGCGACTCCGCTATATTGCAACAGCGGAATGAATGAATGCCCGTCGACATTCGTACCTCTGACGGCTACGAAAAGCGAGCCCTTGGTTACTTTTCGGGAGTCACTCACCACGTCGGTGATCGTTTTGTCTTCGCTTCCGATGATTTCTTCTACCATCAGCGCTGAAAGGAGTTTGGAAAGAGATTTCATATCTTCGGTTTTATTATTTTTTTACTATTGAGCCAATTGCAAAGTGATGCGGGTGCCCGGTAAGAATGCGGCTCCGGGAGAAATGGACTGAGCCACCACATAGCCCGACCCGTGAAATTTGACATCCACTCCGGCATTTTCCAATGTGTTGATCGCGTCGCGCAGACTGCATCCCACCACGTTGGGCATTCCCGCGCCTCGGTCCTTGGGAGCGAAATAGCGGTATCCCTTGAANTCAAGNCCCTGNCGGAGATGCTCCACCTTNCCTCCNGGCTGGCTGGCGTAAAGCGTNGGCTTTGTCACCTTGGGCTCCTCGGGGCGATAGTCGGAACTGTTGTTAAGCATTCCGCGTGAATACATCTTCAGGGCGATATTCTTGAGGACAGTGCCGCTCGTGCTTGCGGCTCCAAACGCATTCTGAGTGGGGCGACAAGTCAACACCACGCAAGAGTAGAGCGGTTTCTCGGCAGGGAAGAATCCGCAGAAAGCAAGACGCTTCTTGCCGGTGTTGTAGGCGCCATTCTCGATGATATAGCAGGTTCCGGTTTTTCCGGCGATTCTCACTCGGTCGTTACGCAACATTTTTCCGGTTCCGTGTTCGCCCCACACCACCTGAGTGAGCATGTCGCGCATGAGCTGAGCCGTTCTCGGCGAGCACGCCTTTCCGGTCCCCATATAGGTGATGGGGAGTACCGAGTCGATATTCTCCGAGCGCAGGCGATCGACAAGGCGGGGCTTGACATAGACCCCGTCGTTGGCGATGGCGTTGTAGATGGAGAGAGTGTAGAGCGGCGGAATCTCAGTAGTGTAGCCGTAGCACATTCTCGACAAGGCTATGCGACCTCCGCGATTATTGGCAACGCTGTCAATGCGCGGCGGACGCTCGCCGGCGATACCGGTGTTCATCGGCGATAGGAAACCAAGATCTTTAAGGCGGGTGTAGAACGCGCCGGGATTCTCTCCGTAACGCGACGTGATGATTTTAGCCATGCCTATATTGGACGAGCGTTCGATCACCTCCTTCACCGGCATTGATGGAGCGGAATGTGAGTCGGTGATGGGTCGGCCGCCGGCATAGGCGAAAGCATGCCCGGTGGTGATGACATCATCGACATTCTTCACAATCCCGTCCTCCAGAGCAATCATCATGGAGAGCGTTTTCACAACCGAGCCGGGTTCATAGCCGAGCACTGCGCGGTTCATGCCTTCGATATACTCGCCCGTGGATTTATTGCGTTCAAGATTGGAAATAGCCTTTATGTTTCCGGTAGAAACCTCCATCAGCACGGCAACTCCCCATTCGGCGCCACACATGGTCAAGACGTTGTTCAGCTCGTTTTCCACGATGTCCTGCATGTCGATATCGATAGTGGTGTGGATATCATAGCCGGGCACCGGGGGGACATCGGTCCAATTGACGATATCCTTGGTCAACGGAACTTTCTTGGCAATGCCGGGCTTGCCGTATAGAAGCGAGTCGAGGGCTCGTTCAAGCCCTGATATTCCGTGGGTCTCCCCGGTCACTGAGTCGATGCCAACGCCGCCCACGCTTCGCGCCGCCATAGCCCCGTAGGGTTTTACGCGACGATTCACGCGTTCCTTGGTCAAACCGTTTTTATTGGGATTTTTAATATTGAAAAACGGGAATGTGCGAAGCAGCAGCCAGTCGGAATAGGATATGTTGGAAAGTATCTTATAGGCGCGCGGTCTTTTATCTCTCGGCTTGTCGAGCGGTTTTTTCAAGCGCTCCTTCCATTCCTGACGTGTTCTNACNGGGAAGTGCANAGCAAGCGAATCGGCGAGCGAGTCAAGGGCGAGAAGATAGCGTCCTTCGAGAAAGCGCTCGCTGCGGTAGTCGATTCTCACATGGTAGAAGCTGAGATTTGTGGCAAGAATCTGCCCGTTGTTGGACAATATGTTGCCGCGTTCGGGCGCGATTTCCACCACGCGCGAAAGTTCGGACATTGCTTTTTCATTCCATTTGCTTGCCGACAAAACAGTGTTGTCAAACGACTGGTAGGCTATTATCCCGGCGAAAATGAGAATAAACCCTATCACCAGAATGTATCGGAGCAAGATATGTGTGCGGTTTTCCTTTTTCATCGTCGATTAGTTTTTTGACAGTTTAAACGGGGGCTGATCCTGAATTTTCAAATGCAGGTGCATGGTGTCGACCAGCTCCTGCATCGACGACTCGCGGATGCGGCTCATGTAGGTGCTGCGCTCTCTCACCCGCTCGGTCTCCAGCACTTCAAGCTGCTGTTCGAGACGGCGAATCTCCTCCATGCGGGTAAGGCACTGGTAACGGTTGGTAATATAAGCCATCACCATCAACATTCCTAAAGCGACAGCCTTCCAATGGCGCGAAAAGAAGTCGACCGACAGGAATTTTCCGTAGAAGATTCTTGCCAGCACATTCTCTTTTTTCTTTTTCTGCTTAATCTGAGCCATCGGTTTATAAAATCACAATTTTTCAGCTATTCTCAATTTAGCGCTTCTCGAACGCGGATTACGCTCCACTTCCTCCTCGTCGGCTACTATAGGCTTGCTCGTGAGCAACTTGAACGGCGACATGTTTCTGCCATAGAAATCGCGAGCATCCTTGCCCTCAAGATTGCCGGCGCGCATGAAGTTCTTGACCAGGCGGTCTTCGAGCGAGTGGTAGGTTATTATAGCAAGTCTGCCGCCCGGCTTGAGCGCCTCGAGCGACTGAATGAGAAAGTCTCGGAGAGCGTCGATTTCGTTATTTACCACGATTCTCAACGCCTGAAACACCTGGGCAAGCTCCTTTTTCTCCTTTTTCGGATTTATCAGGGGCGACACTGCCGCAAGGAGCGCCTCGGTAGTTTCTATCGGAGCCTTCGCGCGGGCTTTCACCAACGCCGCCGCAAATTTGCGGGCGTTTTTCAATTCGCCATAAAGATAAAACATGTCAGCGAGCTCCTCCTCGGTCGAATTGTTCACCACCCATGCCGCCGAGCGCGAGGCATTGCGGTTCATTCTCATGTCAAGCGGACCGTCGGCACGGAACGAAAAACCGCGCAGCGCGTCATCGAAATGATGGAACGACACCCCGAGATCGGCAAGAATACCGTCGACTGAATCAACCCCGTAATAACGCAAAAAATTCCGCATGAAGCGAAAGTTGCCGTATACAAATGTAAACCGAGAGTCATCGATGGCGTTGGCGCGGGCATCAATATCCTGGTCAAATCCGTAAAGGCGCCCCCGCTCGCCAAGTTCAGCAACGATGGCGCGGGAATGCCCTCCGCCGCCGAAAGTAGCGTCGACATAGCAACCATCAGGCTTTATATCAAGACCTTGAATAGACTGTGCAAGCAATGCCGGAATGTGATATACCTCTTGATTCATTTATATAGGACTGTGCATGGATTTAATTGGTTGTAAAGTTAGCGAATTTTACAAATTTACATACATAAATTTCAAAAAATATTTCAGCAATTTATCAACATTTTCCCCCGCGGCGCATACACCGCAATCCTCCTGCCGCAATTTTCAACTTAATTGCCACTAAATGCGGTCAAATCACAACCCCCAACGGCTCCCGCAAAATAAAAAAAGCATCCCGCCAAAATAGCGGGATGCGACATATTCATTGAATTTACAATTGCAAACTCACTCCCCTGCCAACAGGATTTCGGCAAGTTTTTTCACCCCTTCTGAAGCCCCCATTTTGAGCACGGTGACCCCTGCGGGAACCGCCGCAGGATTAGGGTCGATATAATAGACAGGAACGCCGCGACGAACGTAGTGAAGCAATCCCGCNGCAGGATAGACATTCAGCGATGTNCCGATAACAACAAATATATCAGCCTGTTGCACAAGCTCTATCGCCGGTTCGATATTAGGAACCGCCTCTTGGAAAAACACGATGTGGGGACGAACTCGATGCCCGTCGATCACTGTCGCCGGCGTTGTTTCCAGAGCCTCGGGAGTAAGGCTATAGACCTTGGTCTCGTCGTCGATAGCCCTCACTTTCATCAGCTCGCCATGAAGATGGAGCACATTGCTGCTCCCGGCTCGCTCGTGAAGGTCGTCGACATTCTGGGTAATGATGTAGGTGTCAAAATGTTTTTCAAGCGCCACAAGCCCGGCATGACCCTCGTTGGGCATGGCTTTAAGCAGATCACGCCTGCGCGCGTTATAGAATTGATGCACCAGCTCGGGATTGCGGGCAAACCCGTCGGCGCTCGCCACGTCCATCACCGGATACTGTTCCCAAAGTCCTCCGCTGTCGCGGAAAGTCGAGATTCCGCTCTCGGCGCTCATGCCGGCGCCGGTAGATATAACCAGTTTCTTCTTCATTATATTTCCTGTTTTTTTGACCGTAAATATAACAAATTTCCACCTACATTTTCAATGCGGCAGCGACTATTTCTTTTTATAAAGCAGAAACGACGGATTGATTCTCATATAAATTCCAGCAGCGAAACTCACACCGCCCTTCATGCGCTCTTTCACGCCGTCGCTATCGGTGGCGTCACATGCCAAGCGGTCATAGATGTCGACATTGACACCGAGTGAGAATCCGCGGGCGAACTCCTTAGCGTAATCGAAACCTACGTAGATCGTCGAGGGCTTGTCATAAGTCATTCCGGGATATTTGGTCGACACGCAACCAAACAACGGATAGCCAAACATCGATATGAACCGGTCGCCATAGAAATAGCCCAATTTAAAACGCGCGTAAAGCGTTTCAAGACTGCAATGGGCATANAGNGCGCTGCCGCTGTTAAAGCTCCACAATTCACCCGCCTGCTGATANTAGCCGAGATAATCCACCTCGGCGGTAAGGCGCTTCACGTGACGGCGATCAAGATTCAAAGAAGCGCCCAATCCCACAGCGCCGTTCATAAGGGTCTGCACGGAGCCG
>WFMA01000238.1 GCA_009177195.1 Bacteroidales bacterium
TAAACTGCGAGGGTTCAAAGGGAGCGCCGTGGCGGCGTTGGGCACCATCNTGCCGTCGTTTCTTATAATTCTCGCCATNGCCATGTTCCTNACCCCCGACATCATAAAGAACAATCCCGTGGTGGCTAAGATTTTCAAGGGAATACGCCCGTGTGTGGTGGCTCTGATAATCGCGCCGGTGATAACGTCGGCTAAGGCTGCGCGCATCAACTTGAAAACTGTGTGGATTCCGGTGGTAGTCGCCGCACTGATCTACGTGGGCTGGAACCCGATAATTTTCATAATACTTGGCGGGCTGGGAGGTTATCTTTACCTTCGCCGCGCCGACAAGTTGATGAACGGTGGAAAGGAGGGTGAGTTGAAATGAGCGTTTANCTTAANCTTATATGGGCATACCTTAAAATAGGTTTGTTTGGCTTCGGCGGCGGTTATGCCATGCTCGCTCTGATTGAACGTGAAGTCGTGTCGCCGGGATGGATCACCGAGCAGATGTTCACNGACATAGTGGCTATTTCTCAGATGACTCCCGGACCTATCGGAATCAACAGCGCCACTTATATAGGCTACGTGGTGACCGGTGGAGTGTGGGGGTCGATAGTTGCCACCATCACTGTGATGTTGCCGTCGTTCCTGCTGGTGATCTATGCGAGTCATTTTATCAGGCGCCACAAGGAGTCGGTGGTGATAAAAGGGATTTTCACAGGATTGCGNCCGGTTGTGATAGGGCTTATCGCTTCGGCGGCGCTCCTGCTGATGAACAAGCAGAATTTTCCCGACTACACCATAAGCATCGCGATTTGCGCGGCTGCTTTCTGCCTCAACTATTTCACGAGGCTTCACCCCATCTACATTATATGTCTTGCCGGCTTGACCGGACTAATCGTTTATTGAAATGACCTATCAGGAAGCGCTTGATTTTCTATACGTGCAGCTGCCGGTGTTTCAGCGCATAGGCGCCGACGCTTATAAACCGGGGCTTGAGACCTCGTTGAGGCTTGCCGAGGCTATGGGCAATCCCCACCGTTCGTTTAAAAGCATCCATGTGGGAGGAACCAACGGGAAGGGTTCCACATCCCACACTCTTGCCGCCATCCTTCAGCAGTCGGGCTATCGGGTGGGGCTTTACACGTCGCCCCATCTNGTNGATTTNCGCGAGCGCATGAGGGTGGACGGNGAAATGATATCCCGTGANGAGGTCGCAGACTTCGTGGAGCGCTACATTGCGATGGGGCTCGATCTCCATCCTTCGTTTTTCGAGCTCACGATGATGATGGCGTTTGAGTTCTTCAAGCGCCAAGGGGTCGACGTGGCAGTCATTGAGGTGGGACTCGGCGGAAGGCTCGACAGCACCAACATCATTGCGCCCGAACTGTCGGTCATCACCAATATATCTTTCGACCACACTCAGTTTCTCGGCGACACCCTTGAGAAAATTGCAGCCGAGAAGGCGGGAATCATCAAGCCCGGGGTGCCGGTGGTGATAGGTGAGTCGGCGGGAACGGTCAGAAAAGTGTTTGCCGGGAAAGCGGCGTTGGAAAATGCTCCGATACGTTATGCCGATGATGCTCCGCTCTATGATTCAGCCGTGACCGACGGGATGGTAATATGCTATCACGGTACACCTTACGGCGACCTCCGGGGTGAGCTATCGGGCGAATGTCAGAAAAAGAACACAGCCACCATTCTCAATGCTGTCGATGAGTTGGCGGGAATGGGCTGGAATATAACGCCCGAAGCGGTGAGACGAGGATTTGCCGACGTGTGCGGGCTGACCGGATTGATGGGGCGCTGGATGAAGACGGGCGACTCGCCGCTTGTTATATGCGACACCGGGCACAATTCCGGTGGCTGGGAATATCTGTCAGGGCAGATTGCTTCGTGTCCCGGTAAGAAGCACATCGTTATTGGATTCGTCAACGACAAGGCTATCGACCACATCCTCGGGATGATGCCGCGTGAGGCGACATATTACTTCACCCGCGCGTCGGTCGACAGGGCGCTTCCGGCTGAGACGCTTGCCGCTCAGGCTGCAAAAGCGGGATTAAAAGGCGAGGCTTATTCTACCGTCGACGAGGCTGTCAAGGCGGCTCTTGGCAACGCCGGAGAGGGCGACACGGTATTCATCGGCGGGAGCACATTTGTGGTTGCCGATTATCTCGCCTCGCATGGGGCGGAGCGATTGAGCCGTTAACCGATGCGGTCGGTTATATAGTCTACGACCGGCTTGGGGTCTTCGCACCCTATCATGTATTTTTTGCCGTTTTTGAGCGTNACGAGAAAGCAGTCCGACGCCTTGCCATAGTAGGCGAAGTATTTGCCGAGGTCTTTTTCGCTGAACCATCCCCAGTAGCCAAACCATCCTCCGCTTCCGCAGATGCGCTTCTCGCCCATGGTGGGCGCGCATAGTTTCACCGAGCTGATGTCGGCAAGCGGTATGGTCAGTTTTCGAAGTGTTCTGTTGACCGACAATCCTCCTTCGTCGACCGTGACCGATATAGGGGCGTAGAACAGTCCTGAAAAGAGCAGCGTGATGACTGCAGCGGCGAGGACGTAGATTTTCCACGGTGCGGCATCTTTGGCGCACAATATTATGAGGACAGCTATCATCAGGGCGATACTCACAATCGTTATTATGGTTGAATAAGTGCTGATTTTTACTCGTCGGGTCATCATCGCAATTTTTTTGATTTGATGTTGTAAAATTACAAAAAATTCTATAATACATTGCTCATATACTGAATTTTTGGGAGCAACATGGGAAAATGATTGCAGAGGAGTTGGTAATGCGCGGATTTGGGCGGTTGCAATTGGGTAATCGGGGATTTATGCTTAACTTTGCCGGAAAATTAAGAAAATCTGATTAATATGGCACAGAAACCATCGATTCCTAAGGGCACGCGCGATTTTTCACCGGTGGAAATGGCTCGTCGCAATTATATATTCGACACTATCCGCGAGGTGTTCCGTCTTTATGGCTTCCGACAGATAGAGACTCCCGCCATGGAGACGCTGTCGACGCTTATGGGCAAATATGGCGAGGAGGGCGACAAGCTCTTGTTCAAGATTCTGAATTCAGGCGATTATCTTCACGGTGTCGACAAGGAGCTCCTTGACCGTGGCGAGGCTTCGGGAAAACTCACCTCGGCTCTTTCCGAGAAGGGGTTGCGTTATGACTTGACCGTTCCTTTTGCCCGCTACGTGGTGATGCACCGCAATGACGTGCAGTTCCCGTTCAAGCGTTTCCAGATTCAGCCGGTATGGCGCGCCGACCGTCCTCAGAAAGGGCGTTACAGGGAATTCTATCAGTGTGACGCTGATGTGGTAGGTTCCGATTCGCTGATGAATGAGGTGGAGCTGCTGCAGCTCATCGACGAGGTGTTCAGCCGTCTTAAAATCAATATCACCATCAAGCTGAATAACCGCAAGGTGCTTGCCGGAATCGCCGAGATGATAGGGGAGCCTGAGAAGATGACCGATATAACCGTTGCGATTGACAAAATCGACAAGATAGGTCTTGACAACGTGAAGGCTGAGCTGAGGGAACGCGGGTTGTCGGAAAGCGCTATCGACGCGCTCACTCCGGTTCTGTCGATCGACGGTACTGTCGACGAGCGCCTTGACAAACTTGCTGCCGTGCTTAAAGACTCGGAGACCGGAATGAAGGGCATCGAAGAGCTGCGTGCGATTGTCGACGCTACGCGCAGTCTCGGACTCCGTGCCGAACTCGACCTTGACGTGTCGCTGGCGCGTGGACTCAATTACTATACCGGCGCAATTATCGAGGTGAAAGCTCGTGACGTGCAGATCGGTTCAATAACTGGTGGCGGACGCTACGACAACCTTACCGGCGTGTTCGGAATGCCGGGTGTGTCGGGAGTGGGAATATCTTTCGGCGCCGACCGCATCTATGACGTGCTCAACGCTCTCGACCTCTATCCCGCCGATGCCACCCACGGCACTCAGGTGATTTTCCTGAACCTCGGGGAGAAGGAGGCGGCAGCTTCGATAAAAGCCGTTAAAAAGTTGCGCAGCATGGGTGTTGCGGCTGAAATTTATCCCGACGCGGCAAAAATGAAGAAGCAGATGGGATATGCCGACGCATTGAAGATTCCCTACGTAGCCATTATCGGCGATTCGGAACTCGCCGAAAACAAAGTGACGGTGAAGAACATGACATCGGGCGAACAGATTTCAGTGAGCCTCGACGGACTGACCGCCGACATGTTTAAATGATGCCGAGTCCCGCAAAGAACACAAGCGCTATGCCAATCGGGGCGATGTAGCGCAGACTGAAAACAATAAGGTTCAATACACAAGGTAAAAGCGTGCCTGCTCCCTGCAGTTGCGCTTTTACTATTTTGCGGTCAATCACCCAGCCGACGAATATCGATATAAGCATTCCTCCGAGGGGCAGCAGTATATTGCTCGACACGTAGTCAAAGAGGTTAAAGATCGTAAGCCCGCAAACGGTGAAATCGCTCAATGAGCCGAATGACAGTGCGCAGAGCGTCCCGAACACAATAGCTACGCCGGTGTTGAGCAGGGTTGCCGCACGGCGAGTCATTCCGAGTTGCTCGGTGAAAAAGGCGATCGCTATTTCGCTCATGGAGATCGTGGATGTGAGCGACGCGAGAAACAGCAGGAAGAAGAACAGCGTGGACCATCCGATGCCGAATGGCATCTGGCTGAAAATTGACGGAAGCACCTCAAACACCAGCTTGGGTCCTGCCGCCGGCTCGGCGTTGAACGAAAATACCGCCGGGAAGATGATAATGCCGGCAAGAATAGCCACGAGAGTGTCGAGCAGGGCGGTGGTGGCGGCGCTTTTCACAAGCGGAGTCTTGTCGGAAAAGTAGCTGGCATAGGTCAACATGGTGCCAAGTCCGAGCGATAGCGAGAAAAACGCCTGCCCTAAGGCGCCAAGTAGCACCGACGAGTCGACTTTCGAGAAGTCGGGGAGGAACAGGAAGCGAAGTCCCTGGGCGGCGCCGGGCATAATGAGCGAGTTGACGCAGAACAGCACCAGAATTCCGAAGAGCACCGGCATCAGTATATTGGAAACTTTTTCAATTCCTTTCTGCACTCCGCGGAGCATGATGCAACCGTTGATGAGCAGAAAAATGATGCTCCACATGGGCGAACGCCATCCCGTCGAAAACGAATCAAACATCAAGTGCCGCTCCTCGGGCGACATCTCGATGAATGTGCCTCTGATTGACTGGAAAAAGTATTCGAGCGTCCAACCGGCAACCACCGAATAGAACGACAGGATCATCATCGAGGCGAGAATACCGATGTAGCCCACCCAGCCCCACTGAGAGTGGCTGGTGAGTTTACGGTAGGCGCCGAATATGTTGCTGCGGGTGCCGCGCCCCATTATGAACTCCGCGCATATAACCGGGATTCCGAGCAGGAGGATGAACAGAATGTAGATGAGCAGGAAGGCACCGCCCCCATGCACTCCCGCCTCATAGGGGAAGCGCCATATATTTCCCAGCCCCACGGCTGAGCCTACTGTAGTTGCGATTACTCCGAGGCGGGTGGCGAATTGAGCCCGTTTATTGGTATTTTCCATTGCAATGGCGGATCATCAAATGAAATTAGCGATAAGGATAACGGCGATAAGGATTGGCGCCATGTAGCGCACTATAGCCCGTGCGGGACGATAAAAATGGCTCTCGACAGTTCCGTTGTTGGTAAGCTCTTTATAGAAATAATTTTTCGGAGCAAACCATCCGAGGTAAACGCAGATGCCTATTGCCACTACGGGCAGCATTATGTTCGTGGCGACCGTGTCAAGGAAATCGAAGATGGTGAGCCCTGCGATTTTTATCCATGACAGGGAGCTTTGCGATAGCGAGCATACCGAGCTGAGCAGGAACAGCGGCAACACGACCGCGCAGCATGCGGCTGCGCGCTTCAGCTTGAAGCGATCCTGAAGGAAGGCGATCGATACTTCCGCAAGCGATATAGTGGAGGTTAGCGCCGCCACCATTAGCAGCAGGAAGAACAAAATCGACCACAAGCGGGTGGCATGCATCTGGGCGAACACTTCGGGAAGCGTTACGAAAACAAGAGTGGCGCCTTCGAGATTGTGGGATGAGAGCCCGAATGTCTCCACCGCCGGGAAAATGATGAATCCCANCATCACGGCTACAAGAAGGTCCAGGAGCGAAACCGTGACAGCTGTGCNNGTGAGCTTGGTGTCTTTCGGGAAATAGCTCGAATAGGTGATGAGGATACCCATGCCGAGAGAAAGGGAGAAGAACGATTGTCCCAGGGCGTTGATGATCACCGATGGGGTTATCTTGCTGAAATCGGGTTTCAAGAAAAATTCAAGTCCGTCCATCGCTTTGGGGAAGGAGCAGGCGACGCCGGCAAAAATGAGGAGTAGCACAAAAAGCAGCGGCATGAGGATGTTTGACATCTTTTCGATTCCTTTCCTCACGCCCATAAGGAGGATGGCGAGATTCAGCGCTATCATCACGTAGGTCATCACCAGCGGGCGTACGCTCGTGAGTATATACTCTTCCATTTTGGCTCCGAATTGCGAGTCGAGATTCTCTGTGCCTGAGATGGAGGCGAGACCCTCNATNGGAGTNNAAAGGTCGCNGNTTATCNNCNGCNAAAGGTACTCAAAGGTCCAGCCGGCAACAACCATGTAGAACGACAGGATGAGGTAGGAGGCAAGAATGGCTATGCCGCCTATTATCCACCANNGAGTTTTAGGAGCGAGTTTGCGGAACACCCCTACGGCATCGCTCCGGCACCCTCTGCCGAGAGTGAATTCAGCGAGCATCACCGGAATGCCNAGTAGAAACACACAGCCNATATANAGNAGNAGNAATGCGGCGCCNCCGTTGGCTTGNGCNTCGGCGGGNAAACGCCACACGTTGCCGAGACCCACTGCCGAACCGACAGTTGCTGCAATAAGACCTATTTTACTTCCAAATTGGACTTTTTGAGCCATAATGATAGACAGAATTAGAATTTATAGATGCAAAATTACTTAAAATCTTTCATTCTGAGGGCTGATTGGTTTACAAAAATAACTGCTCAATATATTTTTGCTAAGAAATTGTAGATTTATGGGTTGACTATGGCAAATGTGGCGACATACTCTTAACTTTGCAATAAAATATTGACGAGTGTTATGCGAAAATTCTTGAACTCCTTGCCAGTGGGACTTGCATCGGTCGTGGTGATAGCGGCGGTGCTGTATCTCACTCTTTATCCCGACCCGCTGCCCGACAATGATGTTCAGCTTTTTCCCGGAGCTGACAAGGTGATTCATGCGCTGATGATGTTTGGCGTTTCGGGATGTGTGGCATACGACTTTCTGCGTTCTCGCGCATATAGAGNNAAANTTACACNGCCGAAAGGATTGTTGGCNAGCCTGTTGGCTNTGACNATCCTTTTCGGCGGCGTTATCNAATTGCTTCAGTNGGCANTGGGGCTCGGTCGAAGCGAGGATATTATTGATTTTGTAGCTGATTCCGTAGGCGCCGTTGTCGCATTTGCTGTTGAACTTTCATGCTGGCGCTCATTGCGGGAATGGCTTACTGGGCGTCGGTAAACGATTCGGGATGCTCCATGGCGCGCTCAACGATGCTGGTCAAGCTGTCGCCGTGAAGGTTGCGGTCGATGATTGTTCCGTCGGGACCGATGAGCATGATGTGGGGAATTCCTGAGATTCCATAGATGTCGGTGGGAACATTCTGAGCGTTTATGATCTGCGGCCAGGGGAGTCCGAGTTGCTCTATAGCTTCCTTAGTGTCCTCGGGCTTGTCCCAAACAGCTACTCCGAGCACGTCAAGACCCTTTGAATGATACTTCTCGTAAAGTTCCTTGAGTTGCGGCATCGCGCGACGGCACGGTCCACACCAGCTTGCCCAGAAGTCAACGATAGTGAAATGACCTTTGCCCACATACTGGCTTAATGAAACAGCGCTGTCGCCCTCTTCGATTGTGAAGTCTTTGAATTTTGTGCCGGGAGCTGTGGCTTTGAGGTTTTTGTTCATTTCAATCAATTTCTGCACGCGGGCATATTCGAGATATTCGGGATGAACTTTTACAATGCTGTCAAGTTGATCGGGAGTCAGTTCATAAGCAAGGTTGGTGAATGCAAAGAATCCGATCGGATTTCCTGCCTGAGTGTCGATGGCGGTTTGAGTCAGTTCATTGTAAGCTCCTTCGATCACCTGACGCGCTGAATCAGTGTCGGCTTTGCTGAAAGCTGCGGCAAGCGAGTCGCCGGCGGTCATGTATTCGTCAAGCTCCTTGTTGAGTTTTGTGCCCGATGCTACTCCGAGAGAGTCGATAGTAATGTCTCCTGCCTCGAGGATGAATGTCGAAGCGCGGCGTGATCCTACGATCAATCGTGCGGGAATAGCTGATGCGATGGTGCCTGTCATAACGATTGATTCTCCATCGATAAGCACGCTGTCCACCTTGTCGCCTGAGTCGTAATTTACGATATATGCCATTTTGCCGGCATCGTCAGCTTTAGCGGGCGCTGTGACGGTATATTTTCCGCCTTCCGATTGATTAGCGCATGAAATCGCCAATGCTCCAAGAGCAATAGCGATGATACTTGAATGTTTCATTTAATTTAAGTGTATTGTTGGTTTATTGTAGTTTGTTAGACTTTGCCATTTCAATCAATAAATCGTCGGGCACGATGAATATCTCAAGGCGCCTGTTGGCACTGCGGTTCTCCATTGTGTTGTTGGGGAAGAGAGGCTCGCTTGCTCCAAGCGCGTATGGCACGAGGGTGGCATGGNTGTCATTCAGTCCNTGAAGCAAGTATTCGCTCACATTNTTGACACGCGCCTCGCTCAGCATGTCGGTATAATATTCCGAACCGGTATCNTCGGTGTGGCACACGANAATCAGTTTATACATTCCCGGTTGCTTCATGAGATTGGCGTAGGGTTGGAGCAGGGTGTGGGATGCGCGTGTCAGCACGGTGTCATTCGGNGCGAANAGNAGGTCGGTNGCTATAGTNGCGACAACNACTTCGCCGTTTCTCATCGTCTCGACACGCTCNCGCNTNTGGGCNGCGATTTTTTTCGCAAGAGTGTTCATGTGGGNGGCTACCGCNNCATGNTATTTTTCGTTGATTGCCGGAACTGCGAGNTTGTCGTCAAGCGACATTTCAAACGGGTCGAGCGCCGCCGACTCTTTTTTGCCCGGCTGTTCCTTTTTTACATTCTCGGATGAGAAAGCTCCCGAAATCTTGTCTTTGATGGTGGTGAAGATATTCTGTCCGCTTGCCGGCAATGCGAAAATTGACAGCAGCAAAATAATCAGCAGTTTGGATTTTGACATTTCTGTTGTGAGCATCGGCAAGAATTTATGCGTCTTCAAGACCGATTGATTTCTCATATTCCAGCTCTCCTTCCACGATGAAGTGTACATCGTCGGTATCGACTACTGCGAGCTTGTCCTTTTTCAGCATTCGGTTCACGTAGTCAAGGATAAGAGGAAGTTCAGAATCGGAATCATCGGCATACCCGTCGGCTGAAATTTCAAGCAATCCGTTCTGTTCATAGTAGTCCCAAATCATGTCAACGATATTTAGAATTTCATCGTCGGAGTAACGGTTGCGGATCGGTTCCGGCATATAGTTGCGGATGAATTTCACTGCTTCATCTTCGTCAAATTGTAATTCTTTATCTTCAGCCATGTCTTGGTGCTTTATGTTCAACTTCGCTAAGTTAAGAAATCTACGTTATTGAATCAAGCATTAGTGTTGAAATTTCAGATATTTTAGTTCAATTTTTCAAATCGCAACATAGAATCGCAAGGCACAAAAAGATGTCGATTCCATAAAGAAAGAGAGCATGATCGGCTGATCATGCTCTCTGANGGAAATTCTTGTGTAAGATTAAATTCCTTGAAGTTTGAATGTGATGGGCAGGGTGTACCATACAGCCACTGACTGTCCATTCATCTTACCGGGGATGAAGTCGGGAAGAGTCTTAACAACTCGAACGGCTTCCTTATCGAGGTCGGGGTCTTTACCGCGAGCCACTTTCACTTCACCTACTTTACCGGTTTTGGTTACAACGAACTGTACGATAACGCGTCCCTGGATGTTGTTTTCAGCAGCCACAGGAGGATATTTCAGGTGACTCTGAATGTACTTCATAAGCTCGCCGTCACCGCCGGGGAACTGAGGCATCTGCTCTACTGCAGTGAACACCTTGTTCTCTTCAACGGGTTTCTTTTCTTCAACGACGATTTCATCCTTGTGTTCGCGAACGACGTTACGGTCGTCAGTACCCTTGTCGAAGTCACTCTGACCGAAGGCAGTGGTGGTTTCAGCAAGTTCGTCCTGAGTCTTGATTTCGTCTTCGGCTTTCACCTTGTCGTCTTCCACGATGGCGAGCTCGGTAACCTTAACGGTGTTGAGCACTTCTTCGGGGAGCACTTCAGGCTTTTCCTCTTCGTAACGCTCCTGTTCAGGTTCGTCTTCGGGTTCGTCTTGATCAGCTGAGTTGTCAAGATTCACCATTGCCTGTTCAGTGAGGTCTTCAGGGCGTTCCTCAGCTTTGGGGAGCACTGTGTTGACCAGCAAGGGAAGAAGGAATGCGATTGCGATTATGATGATAACGACAATCATTGCCTTATTGTGACGAGCATCTGACTCTTTACGCAATTCATAGGCGCCAAAGTTCTGGTTTTTACCTTCAAATACTATATCGCGCCATTCTTTTGATGAAAGATCTACATCTTTTGCCATTTTCTTTTGTCAATTAATAGTTAAACCATTCATCACTTTTTAGGGTGCTTTGCGATATAGTCGAATATCAGCAATGAGTCAACATTATTGATATTGTCAATCTGGTAGCGTGAAATCTGGTTGATTTGCATTTCGTCAAGAGCGCCGATCAAGCTTTCCCAAGAAGCGTTGGGACCAGCTTTGATGATGACAACGGGACGGTCGGTAATGAGCGAGTCGTTACGGATCTCCTTTGCTCTCTTCTGATACTCTTCGTCAGTAATGGTCTTATTCTTCCAATCCTCTTTCAAGACAGCGATTTTTTCAAGCACGGTCTTGTTTTTGTCATGAAGAATTTTGCGGATACCTTGAGTCTCGCCGTTCTGATTTCCGATGAACTTCTCAACTTTCAGGTTGCTATTGTCGAGATGTCCGTCTTTGTCTTCGTCGGCGATTTCGGGCTTACCGAAGTAATAGTAGATGATGTGAGCCGGACGACCGGTTTCAGGATCATACTTAACATTACCGTCGGCGTCGCGCTCGGTGTCAAGGATTAGGGTCACTGCTTGAGATTCCTTAGCTTTGTTCTGCTGCTCCTGCTCTACCTTTTCGTTTGACGGAAGAGATATCTGCAAGGTCTGCGATTTGATCATCGTGGTACAGAGCATGAAGAACGTGATAAGGAGCATATTCATATCCACCATCGGTGTGAAGTCGACGTGGATTGACATCTTCTTCTGGGCGCCTTTTTTCTTTTTGCCGCCGTCTGATTGTTCTATCTGTGCCATAATGATTAATCGTTTTCAGTTTTGAGTGCGGTCATCAAGCTAAACTTATTCATCTTCAAGGTCTGCAGGTTGTCAAGAACATTGTGTACAGTAGTGTAGGGGGTGTCCTTGTCGGCTTTCACTGCAATACCTTCTCCGCTCTTGATTGTTGCTTCAAGGTTGGGGTTGGATGAATTGTAGATGGCGCGCATCCAGATTTGGAACTCATTAGGTTTGGTCAAGTCCTTGTTGTCGTCGATAGGAATACCTGTCGAAGGATTTGACATGTCGGAAAGAACTTCGTCCTGCTTCACCTGAGGAAGATCAAGGAAAGCGGGTAGATCAGCGATCTTTATTCCGAACATGTTCATCTTGGAGAACTTTGCAACCTGTTCGTTAGTGAGCTGTACTTGTTTACTATGAGTCTTGTTATACTCGGCTACGGCATTTCTGATAAGTTCGGCTCTTACTTTTTCGCTTGAATAGGTAGAGTCGGCGTCACCGGAAACCGATAGAAAGACCTTCCCCTCAGGTGAAATGAGGACAGTGGTGGTGTTGGTCACAGGCACCTTTATCTCCGACACTGACGACGGGGTGAGCACCGTAACCGGCTCCTTCTGCAAGAAGGTCGAGGTCAACATGAAGAAAGTAAGCAAAAGAACAGTCACGTCACTCATCGCGGTCATGTCGATGAGGGTACTCTTTCTTTTAATTTTTACTTTTCCCATTGTTTTTCTGTTAATTGATTTTTAATCGAATATTATCTGAAAGACAATGGATTAGTGAGTAGCAGCAAATGTTTGCACGATTGAGAAGCCGATTTCGTCGATAGCGTAAGTCAGGTTGTCAATCTTGTTGGTGTAGAAGTTGTAANANATNACAGCGAANGCACCGGTTGCGATACCGAAGGCNGTGTTGATAAGNGCCTCAGAGATACCGGTNGAAAGTTCNGTTGAGTCAGGNGCNCCNGANGCAGCAAGAGCCTGGAANGATTTGATCATACCCATNACAGTACCGAGAAGTCCGACNAGTGTACCNAGAGTNGTAAGAGTNGCAACGATNGGGAGGTTCTGCTGAAGAGCGGGCATCTCAAGAGCGGTAGCTTCTTCAACTTCCTTCTGGAGAGTAGCGATTTTCTGCTCTTTTGAAAGAGTGGTGTTCTTGTCC
The DNA here is from genome assembly GCA_009177195.1 of Bacteroidales bacterium. GTDB lineage: Bacteria > Bacteroidota > Bacteroidia > Bacteroidales > Muribaculaceae > Muribaculum. The sequence goes on from WFMA01000238.1 coordinate 12,661, forward strand.
ATTTCTTCGTAGCGAACGAGAGCAGCTGAAACAACAGCGGCAACACTACCTTTCTGCTTTGAGCAGAGAGCCTGAGCGCCTGCGATGTCGTTTTTCTTCAAGCAAGCCTTAACGCCGGCAACGAATTTAGAGATGCTGCCTTTGCCTTTTGCGCTTGAAAGAGCGATCCAGCGTTCAACAGAGAGAACGATAACGGTGAGGAACAAAGTTTGAAGAATAGGCACGATGAAACCACCTTTGTAAACGGTTCCCCAAAGATCCTGCGGGTGACCTGCTTCGTCGAAGTGCATGTCATGTCCAAACCAGAAGATGAACAAGCAGACAGCAACGATGAAACATGCGATGATTACAAGAAATGCATTCTTAATACCGCGTACGTTAGAACCTTCGTTCTTAGGCTGTTTTTTAGCCGGAGCGGCTCCAGCATTAGGCTTTTGATTTTCCATAATTGTTTGAATGATAATGAATTAAAGTTATTTTAAAGTGTTATTCTATATTATGCAAGTGTTGTGTTTCGTGAGTTTACATGGTCCTTGTCAACAATCAGCTTCACTCTAAATCAGCATGTTATAGTAGTGGCGCCACTTGTTTCGGTGTTGGCTCTTCGATCCATCCTCAAGCATTCCTAACCGTCATTTTACGGCTTTGGATGTGCAAATTTATTATTATATTTCTAACAATCCAAATTTTGAATAGTGATTTTTGGCTGTTTTGAAGCCTTAAATTAGATATTAATCCTTAATCGTGTTTTATAACATAAATTTTTGTAATTTTGTAAGCGGAAAATGTAAAAAGATACATTTATTCCATTTCGTGACTCAATTTGATTTGCATATTTAATATTGTACATAGCCGTGGCTACACTTAACGATGAAATAAATCGCCGACGCACTTTCGCAATTATCTCTCACCCCGATGCAGGTAAAACAACTCTCACCGAAAAACTCTTGCTTTTCGGTGGCGCTATTCATGTGGCGGGAGCGGTGAAGTCAAATAAAATTAAGAAAACAGCCACTTCCGACTGGATGGAAATCGAGAAGCAAAGAGGTATCTCGGTGGCTACGTCGGTGATGGGCTTCAATTATGGCGACTATAAGATAAACATTCTCGACACGCCGGGACACCAGGACTTTGCCGAGGACACTTATCGCACGTTGACCGCTGTCGACAGCGTTATCATCGTGGTCGATGTTGCAAAGGGCGTGGAGCAGCAGACTCGCAAACTGATGGAGGTGTGCCGCATGCGCAACACTCCTGTGATCATATTCGTCAACAAGCTCGACCGAGAGGGGCGTGACCCGTTTGAGATTCTTGACGAGCTTGAGGCTGAGCTTAAGATTGCTGTGCGCCCCCTTTCATGGCCTATAAATATCGGCGCCAAGTTTAAGGGCGTGTATAATATATATGAGAACTCTCTTGATCTCTTCACTCCGAGCAAGACTCAGGTCACTGAGCGAGTCGAGATAGATTCGGTCAATGATCCGCGCATAGATGAAGCTGTGGGCGAAAAGGATGCCGCGAAATTGCGTGAGGATCTTGAATTGATTGAGGGAGTCTATCCCGAATTTAATGAGAAGGAATATCTTGAGGGCAAGGTGGCTCCGGTTTTTTTCGGTTCGGCGCTTAATACATTTGGCGTTAAGGAGCTGCTCGATTGCTTTGTGAAGATTGCGCCGGCTCCTCGTCCGGTAGCCGCCGAGGAGCGTGTGGTCGAGCCTCAGGAGGAGCCGTTCTCGGGCTTTGTGTTCAAGATTCATGCCAATATGGACCCCAACCATCGCTCATGTATCGCATTTGTGAAAGTGTGCTCAGGCAAGTTTGAGCGTAACGCCAACTACAAGCATGTCCGCTCTGGCAAGATGATGCGTTTTGCCGCTCCCACCGCTTTCATGGCGCAGAAAAAGAGTATTGTCGATGAAGCATATCCGGGCGACATTGTCGGAATCCCCGATACCGGNAATTTTAAGATTGGCGACACTCTTTCATCGGGTGAAAATCTCCATTATAAGGGTCTGCCGAGCTTCTCGCCTGAAATGTTTAAGTATATCGAGAACACTGACCCCATGAAGTCCAAGCAGTTGGAGAAAGGAATACAGCAGTTGATGGACGAGGGCGTAGCTCAGTTGTTCATCAATCAGTTCAACGGGCGTAAAATTATAGGCACCGTGGGGCAGCTGCAGTTTGAGGTGATACAGTACCGTTTGCTTCACGAATATGGGGCTACAGTGCGTTGGGAGCCCATTTCGCTATATAAAGCTTGCTGGATTGAGAGTGATGACGCCGAGGCGCTCGAAGCGTTCAAGAAGCGTAAGCATCAGTTCATGGCTGTTGACCGTGANGGGCGCGACGTGTTCCTTGCCGATTCAAACTATGTGTTGCAGATGGCACAGAACGATTTCCCTAAAATCCGCTTCCATTTCACAAGCGAATTCTGATTTAGGTTGTGAGGTAATTCTATTTTTCGGCTATTTCCTCAGCAAGTTCAATACCTGGGGGAGGAGCGGCTGTGTGCCGTCGTTCAGCAGGGTGAATACGCGNCGGTGGGGATTGGTCACGGTNATNGCCTGNGCNTNNATGCGTTGTTTNACTTCTTCNGGCGACANTCCGTTGCGTTTCACGACGCGCCTTATCCTTACNTCTTCGGGCGCGGTCACGTCCCACACCTCATCGACCATCTCGCTTATTCCG
>WFMA01000057.1 GCA_009177195.1 Bacteroidales bacterium
AGGCTGCGCTCAAGAAAGCCGGCATCAATCCTAACCTCGTTGACAGCGAAGCTCACATCGAGTCGAACATCAACAAGGGCTGGCTCACCGCTGAGGAGGCTGACAAGGCTCGCAAAATCGCTAAGGAAACCGCTGAAGCCAAGGCTGCTAATCTTCCCGCTCAGATGATCGAGAACATCGCTCAAGGTCGTCTCAACAAGTTCTTCAAGGAATCTTGCCTTATGGAGCAGGAATTCGTAAAGGAACCTGATTTGACTATCGAGAAATATCTTGAAAAAGCTTCTAACGGCTTGACCGTAGTTGCTTTCAAGCGCGTGAACTTGAATCAGGACTAATCTCCTAAGAAGTCATAACTTTTTATAATAGAGAAATCCGGTAATGCGTTCAGCATGCCGGATTTCTCATTTTTATACCCCGCCCCGGCGACTGTTGTATTCGATAAAGAACGTAGCGGCATGGCATGCCATGCCGTCATTGCAATGCATTGGGTATTAATGAAATATTTTGAGCGTCAGTGAAATATGGTCGGTTGCATCGCGCGCGATCTACCTACTTCTTCCATCATCGCTGCTATCAATGAGGCTGTAGGCGCGGCGCCTTTGGGTTGCAAGTTAGCGTGATTATTGCTAAATTTGTAGCCTGAAACAGTTTAACTCGGTTGATAATGGAAAATAACGCTAAAAAGCCGGCGGGNCTTATNNCCGGNATCNTTCTACTCGCATTNTNGCTCGNGATTGCTANTGTGGCATTTATTTTCACCACTCGTTNGANGAATAAGAAAGTTGAGGCTGCCACCCTCGCCAACGAGCAGTTGCAGCTCACCAATGAACAGCTTCAGCTCGCTCAGGAGTATCAGGTGCTGAATACCGAGTTTTCGCAATATGAAAACCAGTCGCAGTTGCTTGCCAGCGATTCGCTGGTCACAAAATATGCCGCCGCTAAGAGCAAGGTGGAGAAATTGCTTCAAGAATTGAATTCGGAAAAAAAGAAAAGCGCCCAGCGCATCAAGCAGCTTCAGGATGAAATCGGAACCCTGAAGAATATCCTGCGCCATTATGTCACTCAGATTGACTCGCTTGGAAAGGAGAACGCCGGTCTGCGCGCCGAGAATGAGGAGATGCGCGAACGCAACCAGCAGTTGTCGACGCGCGTGGCTACCGAAACGAAACGCAACGAGGCGCTGTCTGAGCGCATGACTCTCGCCGAGAAACTCAATGTGACCGGCGTAAGCTTGACGGCATTGAAAAAGAATGGAAAGGTGGAGAAGAATGTGACCAAGGCGCGTCAGCTCGACGTTACGTTCACTATTCCGCAGAATAATTCGACCCCCGTGGGCGAGAAGGTGATTTATCTCCGCATCGTGAGTCCGGAAGGCTCATTGCTCGGCAATGGCGGCTCTTTCAGCTTTGAGGGCGGAAGCGTGCAGTGTACTGCAAAGAAGGTTATCGAGTATTCAGGCGAGGAGATTTCAGGCATCCACATCTATTGGGACGTGAACACTACGCTCACCCCCGGTGAATATCTCGTGGAGCTTTTTGNCGACAATTTCCGCTTGACTTCGCGCANGTTTANATTGCGTAAATAACAGTTGCGGCTATGTCGGAATTTCTTGACTATTTCCTTGAGCAGATAAATTCTATCGAAGTCAACACTCTGTCATCGATTTTCAAACTCACGCTGAGTCTCATATTGGGGAGCCTTGTGGGTTTTGAGCGTAAACGGAAAGGGCAGCCTGCGGGAGTGCGCACTTTCGCGCTCATTTCGATGGGCGCAACGCTGTCCATGATTCTGTCGATCTACGTGCCTCAGGAGTATCTCGGCTTGAAGAACGGCGATCCCGGGCGTATCGCCGCGCAGGTGGTTACCGGTATCGGTTTCCTTGGAGCCGGAGCTATCATACAGATGAAGGGCTCGGTGAGAGGACTTACTACGGCTGCCGGAATCTGGATAATGGCGGCGATAGGGATGGCTGTCGGCGTGGGGCTTTATGTGATGGCATTTGCCGCCACGATATTGGTGCTCATCGTTCTGGTTCTCATAGAGCGTTTCGAGCACAATATCAACGCAGGGGTGGAATCGCGCATAATAAGGCTAAGGCTCTCGGTCATAGCCGAGGATATCGACGGCTATCGCGAAGTGTTGAAAAAGCACCGCATTCATCTCACCAATGTCTATGTTGAATATGATTATGACGGTCCCGTTACGAGGCTTAATCTTGTGGTGCTTATGAAGGAGCATACCAATTATATGAAATTATTCGCCGATTTGCGTCAAGTGAAGCCTACGGTGGCAATCTCTCTCGCCAATCAGGTGAGCATAAGCTGATATATCATACACAATGAGCGAGTTACAAGTTGAAAATTTAGTATCTGATTTAGCTTTTATCCTTATCCTCGGCGCTTTTGTCACCGTCCTGTTCAAGTGGCTTAAGCAGCCGGTGGTGCTCGGNTNCATAGTGGCGGGATTTCTTGCCAGCCCCNATTTTGNATATCTTCCGTCGGTNACCACCGAGAGCAATATAGAGTTCTGGGCTCAGCTCGGAATTGTGGTGCTCCTCTTCTCGCTTGGTCTTGAATTCAGCTTCAAGAAATTGCTGAATGTTGGAGGTTCGGCTGTAGTCACCGCGCTGATTATCGTCACCGGCATGATGGCTTCGGGATTTGCCATAGGNCACATATTGCATTTCTCCAATATGAACAGCCTGTTTCTTGGAGGAATGCTGTCAATGTCCTCGACCACAATCATTATTAAAGCATTTACCGATCTTGGCATCAGGCAGAAAAAATTTGCATCGCTTGTATTCGCTGTGCTTATTGTCGAGGACCTTTTCGCTGTGTTGATGATGGTGATTCTGTCATCGATAGCGATAAACAAGAGTGTTGAGGGAGCCGAGATGCTTTTCAGTGTGAGCAAACTCGTGTTTTTCCTTGTGATATGGTTCTTGGTGGGAGTTTATGTGCTTCCCACGCTGCTCAACTCTATAAGGCGTTATCTCAACAACGAGACGCTGCTCATCATCAGCCTCGGGCTCTGTTTCGGCATGGCGGTGTTCTCGGTCTACTGCGGATTTTCGCTCGCGCTCGGAGCTTTTGTTATGGGGTCGATTATAGCCGGCATCAGCTATGCCGAGCGAATAGAGTCGGTGGTGACTCCTGTCAAAGACCTTTTCGGAGCCGTGTTTTTCATTTCAGTGGGCATGATGGTGAACCCGGCGGTGATAGTTGAATACTGGTCGCCGATATTGATTCTTTCATGTGTAGTGATCGTCGGAATGATTATTTTCGGCACGTTCGGTATGCTCATCACGGGGCAGTCCCTGAGGGTGGCGATGGAATCGGGCTTCTCGCTTACTCAGATTGGTGAATTCGCATTCATTATCGCCTCGCTCGGAATGTCGCTGGGAGTGCTCGACAATAACATTTACCCGATCGTGGTCGCCGTTTCGGTGATAACGACTTTTACGACCCCCTATTTCATCCGTCTCGCCGATCCCGCCTATAATCTGGTGGAGCGGTGCCTGCCGGCTCGACTTCATTTCCTGATAGAGCGTTATAGCGGAAAGGCGAGTTCCGAGAGTGAAACCCGCGCATTGTGGCTTTCGGTGATCAAGCGCTATACATGGCGCATAGTTTTGTATTCAATCGTCGTTATCGCCGTGATTCTCGTGTGGACCCGCATTTTGTTGCCCTGGCTCCTTGAAATTTCTCCAATGTGGGGGCGGTTGATATGCAGCGTTACGGCTTTGCTGGTAATGTCGCCGTTCCTGCTTGCGCTTGCCATCCCGGCATCGAAGCAGACTGAACGCGAGCGTCTCCGCGCGGCAAACGCTCATTTTGACGTGCCCTTGATCGTGATGACGATTTTCAGGTTGTTGCTTGCTTTGGGTTTTATCGTCTATACGCTGAGCGTGATCCACTCGATGTGGGTGGGCTGGATAATCGGCTTCCTTATATTTGCCGCCCTGCTTGGCACATGGTCGGGCAAGCTCAAGAAGCAGACCCGCATGATTGAAGCCCGTTTCTTTGACAATCTTAACGAGCGCGAATTGAGCCGCAGCGGTAAGAACAACAATCTCGTAAGCGATATGCACCTCGCCTACATAAGAGTGGGATATTCTTCTCCGTTTGTGGGGAAGAGACTGATTGATTCTGACATGAGGCGACGCTACGGGGTGAACGTGGCGAGCATTCAGCGAGGCGGCGAGCTGATTGCCGTGCCTAACGGGAACGAACGCTTGTTCCCGGGCGACGTGATCGGCGTGATCGGAACCGACGAGCTGATAGAGGAGCTGCTTCCTGTGGTGGAAATGGAGGAGCTTTCCCATGAAAATCAGGTTTCCGACATGAAACTTACAAGCATTCACCTTTCGGAAAATTCTCCGCTGATAGGACAGACTTCGGCATCGGCTCAGATAAGGGACCGTTACAAAGCTCTTCTTGTGGCGATACAACACTCCGACGGGTCATTCGACCATCCGACCGGCAGCACTGTGTTCTATGCCGATGATGTGTTGTGGATGGTGGGCGATCCTAAAATATTGAAAAATCTTAAGTAGACCGGATTATGTGGATTATCCTTGCTATCGTGTCGGGGCTGTGTCTCGGCTTCTATGATATATTTAAGAAAATATCGGTTGACGGCAACAATGTGCTCGTCGTGCTGTTTCTCAACACGGTGTTCAGCGTCCTGCTGATGTCGCCGGTGCTGGTTATGTGTCTTGCCGATGGAAGCATTGGGCTTGGCAACACATGGCACGGTCATTTCGAGATTATAATCAAGTCGTTCATCGTGCTGTCGTCATGGCTGCTCGGTTATTTCGGGCTTAAGCATCTTCCGCTCACTATCGCAGGTCCCATCAACGCTTCGCGTCCCGTCATCGTGCTTGTCGGCGCTTTGCTGATTTTCCATGAAAGCCTCAACTGGATGCAATGGGTGGGTATTCTGCTGGGATTCTGGTCGCTGTTCTTTATAAGCCGCGTTGGTAGCAAGGAGGGTTTTTCGTTCTCCCATTCGCGNTGGTTGTGGTTNAGCATCGGAGCGACNGTGATNGGGGCTGTCAGCGCTCTTTNTGACAAATACCTGTTGAAGACTTATGAGCCGCTCGAGGTTCAGGCGTGGTACTCGTTCTACCAGATNATTATCNTGGGCATGGCGATCGGCATCATTCTCTATTNCAAGAAAGAACGCACGCCCTTCAAGTGGAAGTGGGCGATCCCCCTTATTTCGCTGTTCCTCACTATCGCCGATGTCGCTTATTTCTATTCGCTCTCTATCGACGGCTCCATGATTGCGGTGGTGTCGATGATAAGGCGCGGTTCAGTGATAGTGTCATTTTTCTATGGCGTGATAGCGTTGCACGAGAAGCATATACGCCTCAAGCTTATAGACCTCGGGGTGCTGCTGGTGGGACTCGTGTTCCTCGTNCTCGGCTCTTAGAGCCTGCNTCACAAACAAATTTAATCGTCGCAAGCGAGGCGCGCGAAATGATGAGCCGCCCCGCATTCATGCAGGGTGTGGTCTATGATGATGTGGCGGTTGGCGATTTCTGCGATGGTCGACATCTCGTGGGAAACAAGGACGAATGTCGTGTCGCTTTTCATCGCTTCGATTATTTCATAAAGCTTCTTTTCGTAATGCTTGTCGAGATAGCTTAGCGGCTCGTCGAGCACCAGCATCTGAGGATTGGATATCAGGGCTCTTCCGAAGAGTGTGCGTTGCAATTGACCTCCTGAGATTTCACCGATAGTGTGGTCGGCGTGATCGGTGAGCCCCATTGTTTCCATAGTTTTTTCAACGAGGGCGTTCTTTTCCTGTTTCGACAGATGTCTCGCCGCCATCAGCCCCAGCTTGATGACTTCCCTGACGGTGATTGGAAAGCGACTGTCGATTGAATTCTTTTGAGGCAGATAGCCTATTGCCGGGCGGTTGCCTATCGCCGGAAACCGGTAGGTGACTGAGCCTGCCGTCGGAGCCAATAGTTTGAGCAGTATTCTGAGCAAGGTGGTTTTGCCGCCTCCGTTAGGACCGGTTATGGCAAGGAAATCGCCTTGCTTGATATCGAGATTGATGTCGGTGAGCACTGCCTTGCGGTCATAGATCATTCCGATCCGCTTCAGGCTTATGAGTGTGTTATCGAGAGAGGGCATCGGCTATTTTTGTGATTTCTTCTTCCCAGTTATAGTTGAGAGGATTTATGGTGACGAGTTCGGCTTGGAGCTGTTCGTTGGCTACGGTAGCCTGACGCGAATCGACATCTTTCTGGAAAAACAACACTTTCGCTCCTGCCTGTTTCGCTTGTTCGATTGCCGACTGCATCATTGTGACTGACGCCTCCTTTCCCTCGGGGCTCAATGAGATTTGATGCAAACCGTAGTCGCGGGCGAAGTAGCTCAATGACGGATGCCAAACGATGAACGCTTTCCCCTCGCGAGAAGCCAGCCGGCTCTCTATCGACTTGTCGAGACTGTCGAGCGAGTTGAGCAGCGCTTCGAAATTCCGGGTATAGGCGCTTTTGTTTACCGAGTCGAGCTCCACAAGTCCCTTATACATGTTGGCGGCGATTATCTTGGCGTTTTTGACCGAGGTCCATGTATGGGGGTCAATCTCTTTGTCGCCGCTATGTCCCGAGTGGGTGCCTGTGATGAGGTCTATTCCTGCCGAACTGTCAATTATTTTCAGGTCGGGGTTGTTTTTGGTCACTTTGGTGATGATGGCGCTTTCAAACGGGATATTTCCAATGCGGAAATAGGCGGCGCTGTTTTCGAGACTGAGCATGTGGGTGAGTCCGGGGTCGTAGGATTCGGGATTGGCGCCGTTGCTCAACAGGCATTTCACGTCCCACTTGTCACCGGCGATTTTTTCAAGCAGATATTTCTGGGGCTGGATGCTGACGGTGATTACAGGCTTGTCGGTTACTTCGGGGGCGCAACCGGAAAATAGGGTGCCGACGAGAAGAGCCGAGAGAAGGAGAAGCGATTGTAGATATTTGAATTTTGGCATAAGAATCTGAATTGTGCTTGCAAATGAGTGCAAATTTATATAAAAACAAAACAAAAGCCAATCACTTGCCGGCTTTTTTGTGATAAACCTCCCTCCACAACAAGTCGCGGGCATAGGGGAGATCGATTTCGCCTGTGGTCATGAGTGTCAGCGGCACTTCGGGCAGTCCATCGCTATAAGGCGGCTGAATGTAGTTGAAGTCGTTCCTTGGCGTGAAACCGAGGCGCGAATAGAAATTTATGCGGCGACGCGCTGTTTCTCCCAGTTCCACAGGCTCGGCTTCGAGCAGATAATTTCCGGGCAATTTTTCCATGAGCGACATTAGCGCCCGGCTCCCCGCGCCATTGCCGCGCATGTCGGGAGCGATGGCGAAATGCTCGATATAGTTCATGCGGTCGAATCGCCACACGGTGATAAACCCCATGATTTCATCGGCGCCAATGACGGCGAACGGGTGGAAAAAATCGTGATCAGGCGCCGTGAGGAGCTTTTCCATTTCCCGCCATGGACGGCGCTCTTCGGGAGGAAATGCCTCGCAATATATTTCTTTAAATCGGGATATATTTTCGGGCGTAGGGGCAAATGCTTCTATGCGTGGATGTTGAACTGTCATTGATGGTCGTGTGGAATAAAATGATAATGTAAATTTAGGTATATTTGTTGACGTTTTAATTAATTTATTAGTAATTTTGTGATATTGAAATTAAACATCGATTCAAATTAAACAACTACATATATAAATTAGTATGGCTAAACCACAGTTAGACACTCTTGATTATAAGATTCTTAAGATGCTCTCGGGAAATGGTCGAAAGCCTTTTCTTGAAATAGCTCGCGAGTGTGGAGTTTCGGGAGCCGCTATTCATCAGCGCATTCAGAAGCTGATGGCTTTAGGAGTGCTTAAAGGAACGGAATGCCTCATCAATCCGGCGGCGGTAGGATATGAAACTTGCGCCTATATCGGTTTTTTTCTTAAAGATCCGTCAAAGTTTGACGAGGTGGTTGAGAAGCTTAAAGCCATCCCCGAAGTTGTGGAAGTGCATTTCACCACTGGACAATATGACATGTTCATTAAATTGTTTGCCCGAAATAATGACCATTTGCTCCACATCATCCACGAGCAGTTGCAGGGGCTTGGCTTGGCAAGAACGGAATCGTTGATTTCTTTCAAGGAGGTGTTCCGTCGCCAGCTTCCGGTTTCAGAAGAAAATTGATTTACGATTGACTATTTTTTTGCTTCGGGGCTCAGTACGGGTCCCGAAATTTTTTGTGTAAGCCGCGGGGGAGGAGCGGGGTGCTTAAATTTGCCGTCATGGATAAATCTATTTTCCTCGTTCTGCGTTTATCTAATATATAATCTACACGGAAAAGAGAATACAAGGACTATGAATACCGACTATACTTCCATTCTTCTTAATGCCATTTCATGGGCGAGAGAGGCGGGTGCCGTTCACTTGCGCTATTTCAGGGGTAATGAACTTGCCATTCAGTCAAAGTTTAATGACAGCGACATAGTGACGGCTGCCGATAAGGCTGCTGAAAAGCTGTTGATCGATCATATCCGCGCCACTTATCCCGAACATTCGATTCTCTCTGAAGAGTCGGGCGCCGATGAGCACAGCGGCGAGTTCCGTTGGGTCATCGATCCGCTCGACGGCACCACTAATTTCAGCCAGGGATTGCCGCTTTTCTGCGTGTCGATCGGTATAGAGCATAATGGCGAGACGGTGATCGGCGTGGTATATGCTCCTTATCTTGACGAGCTGTTCCATGCGGTGAAAGGGGAGGGCGCGATGCTGAACGGAGCTCAGGTGAAAGTGTCGGGGAAGACGCGCCTTGACCACAGCGTGGTTGCTACAGGTTTTCCTGTCGACAAGGATACTAATCCCGACAATAATCTCGATAATGTAGCCGAGATCATGCCGAGGGTGAGGGGGCTGAGACGGCTCGGGTCGGCTGCGATCGATATATGTTACTGCGCTGCGGGATTTCTCGACGGTTATTGGGAAATGAATCTCCACGAGTGGGACGTGAATGCAGCCACTCTTATCCTCTCAGAAGCCGGCGGGGTGACGGAATCGTTCAGGAGCGACCGTAACGTGTCGATAGTAGCCGGCACTCCCGAGATTCAGCGACAGCTTGCCGCCCTCATCGGGAAACGGTGATAAACGGCGTCCCTCGTCTTGACAAATTTACGCTGACGGGCTCGGTTTTTCTCCGGGCGTGATGGGAAAGTCAAGTATTTTATGTAATTTTGACGCCGGAAAAGAAAAAACTGAAATAATGGAAAAAGTTATATTGACCGGCGACCGTCCTACCGGAAAGTTGCATTTGGGACACTTTGTCGGCTCGCTTAAGCGCAGAGTCGAATTGCAGAATTCAGGCGAGTTTGATAAGATATTCGTGATGATTGCCGACGCGCAGGCGCTGACTGACAATGCCGACAATCCTGAAAAGGTGCGTCAGAACGTGATAGAGGTTGCTCTCGACTATCTGTCGGTNGGNATNGATCCNGNNAANACNACNATCTTNATCCAGTCNCAGGTCCCTGAACTGACNGANCTNGCNTTTTATTANATGAANCTNGTNNCNGTGNCNCGNGTTCAGCGNAANCCNACGGTNAANACNGAAATNAANATGCGCAATTTNGAGCAGAGTATTCCCGTGGGTTTCTTCTGCTATCCCGTGAGCCAGGCTTCCGATATCACCGCCTTCAAGGCTACGGTGGTGCCTGTGGGCGAGGATCAGGCTCCTATGATCGAGCTTACGCGTGAGATTGTGACTCGCTTCAACCACATTTATGGCGACACTCTCGTGATGCCTGAAATCATGCTGCCCACTAATCAGGCTTGCATGCGTCTGCCGGGAACCGACGGACAGGCGAAGATGAGCAAATCGCTCGGCAACTGCATCTACTTGAGCGACACGGCTAAGGAGGTGGCAAAGAAGGTGAAGAGCATGTACACCGACCCGCTGCATCTCAACATTTCTGATCCAGGGCATCTTGAAGGTAACTGCCCGTTCATCTATCTTGACGCATTTAGCGACGACAGCCATTTTGAAAAATACCTTCCGGAATATAAGAACCTTCAGGAGCTGAAGGACCATTATACCCGCGGCGGGCTGGGCGACGGCACCGTGAAGAAATTCCTAATAAACGTGCTTGAGGAGACGCTGGCTCCTATTCGCGAACGCCGCAAGGAGTGGGAGCAGAATATCCCTGCCGTGTATGATATTCTCAAAACCGGTTCGGAACATGCGCGCGAAGTTGCGGCGAAAACTCTCGACGAGGTCCGCGCGGCAATGAAGATAAACTATTTCGACGACCTTGACCTGGTTAAAGAACAGGCTGCGAAATACGGAAAATAGAATGGGAAGGCTTTGCCTTCTCCTGTTTCGAAGAAAAAACATAGGCATGGAGCTTTCACAGCATCCATGCCTATATTTATAATATATGAGGGACGACGGCAAGGGGAGTTACCGCTCGGTTTCGTCCTCTACGGCGTGCTCGTTGTCAGCCTCGGCTTCATACCATGTGGAGTACATGAGATAGTTTTTTGCTATTTTCTGATTTATCTCCTTGCTTTGGGCGGGGTCGACCATTTTTATGAATTTGGCGGGAGCTCCTCCCCACAATTCGTTTGGACCTATCTTGGTGCGTGATAGCACGACGCTTCCGGCGGCTACGAGGGCGCCTTCGCCCACAACGGCGTCGTCCATAACTACCGCGCCCATTCCGATGAGGGCGAAGTCGTGGATTTTGGCTCCGTGGACCGTCACGTTATGACCGATGGACACGTCGTCGCCTATTTCAATCGTTGATTTCTGATAGAGGGTGTGAAGAACCGATCCGTCCTGGATGTTGACGCGGTTGCCGATGCGGATGGAGTTGACGTCGCCGCGCAGCACGGTATTGAACCATATACTGCAATCGTCGCCCATCACCACGTCGCCTATGATGGTGGCGTTGTCGGCGAGAAAGCAGTTTTTACCTATCTGAGGGGTGAATCCTCTTACTTTTTTTATGAGTGCCATTAATTTCTATTAAGGATTAGTCTAAGTCATAAGGGTTGGCGAACACCGGGAGGGTCTTGCGGGCAAGCCAGCGCGCTGCGTTGGTTCCCAAATGGGGCGACAGGGTGTCGTAGACTCTCTTGTGGTAGTCGTTGAGCCATTTTATCTGGTCGCTGTTCATGATGGTCGAGTCTATGAGAGTGATGTCGAAGGGGAACAGCGTCATGGTTTCAAATTTCAGGAAGTTGCCGTCGGGGGTGGAAAATGCCGGGACGGTGAGGATGAGGTTCTCGGATCTTATTCCGTATTTTCCGGTCACGTATACGCCAGGCTCGTTGGATGTGAGCATCCCCGGCTCAAGCGCTACGGGATTTTCCTGGAGCCTTATGCTTTGCGGTCCTTCATGGACGTTGAGGAAGTGTCCCACGCCGTGGCCGGTTCCGTGTAGGAATGTTTTGCCGTTTTTCCACAGATACTGACGGGCGAGTACGTCGAGCTGCGCTCCTCTCGTTCCTTCAGGGAACACGGCTAATGCGAGATCGATGTGTCCCATAAGCACAAGGGTGAAGTCGCGGCGTTCTTCGGGCGTAGGATTGCCGAGCGATATAGTTCGGGTGATGTCGGTGGTGCCGTCGAGATACTGTGCTCCCGAGTCGACAAGCAAAAGACCGTTGGTGTGGATTGTAGCGTCCGATTTTTCGTCGGGCTCATAGTGGACGATGGCGCCGTGCTCTTTGTAGCCGGCGATGGTTCCGAAGCTGTCGTCGAAATATTTCGGCTGTTTGGAGCGGAACTCTGTCAAAATGCGGCAAACGGTGAGCTCGGTCACTTTTTCGTCGGTAGAGAGCAGGCGTTCTATTTCCATGAACGAGTAGACCAGGGCGATGCCGTCGCGTATCATCGCTTCGCGCAATCCTGCGATTTGAGCGTCGTTGCGCAGGGCTTTGGCGTGTTTTATGGGCGATGTGCCCTCGACCATCTTGTCGGCGAGTTTCACGGGGATAATGGCTGCCGACGATGCGGGATCGATCAGCACCTTGGCGTTGGCGGGAAGCGAGGCGAGAAACTCGATGGCTTCCCGATAGGGGCGGATGCCGATTCCGAGATTAGCCAGGTAGCCGCGCACACCGTCGCTGATTTTGACATCTTCCACGAACAGCACCGAGCCTTTGTCAGCGAGATATAGGAAGCTTGTCACCACGGGATTGTATTTCACGTCTTTTCCTCGAAGGTTCAGGAGCCATGCGATCTCGTCGAGGGTGCTGATGAAAATCGAGTCGGCGCCGGCTTGTTTCACCTCCGCCATCATTCGGGCTATCTTTGTCGCTGCGTCTTCTCCGTTGTGGTTAGTTTCATGGATGAACGCTTTGTCGGAGGGAAGTTCGGGGCGGTCGAGCCATATTCCGTCGGCAGGATGAAAATCGGTCATTAAGCCGAGTCCGGCTTTGTCCAAGTCGTTTTTAAGGCGATTCATCGCCGAGATTGAAAACATCAACGCGTCGATGCCAACGGTTGCCGGCGCATGAAGAGCAGAAACGAGATATTTGTTTATTGACGGGGTGTCGGGGAGTCCGTCCTTCATCAATTTTATGCCGGTTCCGTCGAGTTGTTCCGCTGCCTGGAGAAAGTAGCGCGAGTCGGTCCACAGGAGAGCGTCGTCGAGAGTGACCACGAGAGTGCCTGCCGAGCCGTTGAAGCCGCTGAAAAATTCGCGTTGATGCCAGTGGGGTGACATGTATTCGCTCTGGTGGGGATCGGAATGTGGTATGATTGTCGCTTTCACATTGGCGGCACGCATTTTGTCTCTCAGGGCGTTTATGCGGCGGATGATGGTTTCGTTCATTGTAATAGTGCTAATATGATGATATGTTTTACATGATACTTTGCAAACATACGAAAAAAAGCTGATTGTCGAGGGGTAAATGGAGGAAAAAATGCGTATCTTTGCCGAGTAAAGTCGCGCAAGGCGTTGCACTGCGGCGTGAATTGCTGTCGAGAATTGCGATTTTTTTTGAAATGCGCATTTTTGGCGAAAAAAATTTGGATAGTATAAAAATCCTGCGTAACTTTGCACCGCTTTCGACCTCAAAGGGGGTTGCAAGCAAAAAAAGACACAATTGCCTCTTTAGCTCAGTTGGCCAGAGCACGTGATTTGTAATCTCGGGGTCGTTGGTTCGAATCCGACAAGAGGCTCAAAGAAAAGCTTAGGCTTTAACTTAAATTGTGTCGGGCGAATACCAGAGTGGCCAAATGGGGCAGACTGTAAATCTGCTGGTTTCTACCTTCGGTGGTTCGAATCCATCTTCGCCCACTTCAATTGCGGAAGTAGCTCAGTTGATAGAGCATCAGCCTTCCAAGCTGAGGGTCGCGAGTTTGAGCCTCGTCTTCCGCTCTAATTTGCCAATGTAGCTCAGGGGTAGAGCACTTCCTTGGTAAGGAAGAGGTCGCGGGTTCAAATCCCGCCATCGGCTCTCTGTTTGTGAGTTTGCCTCGGGGGCGATTGCGCTTTCGTGGTGTGCTTGTAAAAATCGGAAAAAGAAATTTTAACTACAAATAAAATAACAACAGTTATGGCTAAAGAGAAATTCGAAAGAACCAAACCGCATGTTAACATCGGTACTATCGGTCACGTTGACCACGGTAAGACTACTTTGACCGCAGCTATCACTAAGGTGCTCGCTGACAAGGGTCTTTCTGAAGTTAAGTCATTCGACCAGATCGACAACGCTCCTGAGGAAAAGGAACGTGGTATTACAATCAATACCGCTCACGTTGAGTATGAGACTACCAACCGTCACTACGCTCACGTTGACTGCCCGGGACACGCTGACTACGTTAAGAACATGGTAACCGGTGCTGCTCAGATGGACGGTGCTATCATCGTAGTTGCNGCAACTGACGGTCCTATGCCCCAGACTCGCGAGCACATCCTTCTCGCTCGTCAGGTGAACGTACCCCGTATCGTTGTGTTCTTGAACAAGTGCGACATGGTAGACGACGAAGAAATGNTCG
Organism: Bacteroidales bacterium; assembly: GCA_009177195.1. Classification (GTDB taxonomy): domain Bacteria; phylum Bacteroidota; class Bacteroidia; order Bacteroidales; family Muribaculaceae; genus Muribaculum. The sequence goes on from WFMA01000057.1 coordinate 14,026, forward strand.
ANCTCGTTGAAATGGAAATGCGTGACCTTCTTTCTTCTTACGAATATGATGGTGACAACACTCCTATCATCCGCGGTTCTGCTCTTGGCGCTCTTAACGGCGAGCCCCAGTGGGTTGACAAGGTGATGGAACTTATGGACGCAGTTGACACTTGGATTCCGCTGCCTCCCCGTGACATCGATAAACCCTTCTTGATGCCTGTTGAGGACGTATTCTCAATCACCGGTCGTGGTACCGTTGCTACCGGTCGTATCGAAACCGGTATCGTTAAGGTAGGTGACGAAGTTCAGATCATGGGTCTTGGCGCTGACCTCAAGTCGGTTGTTACCGGTGTTGAAATGTTCCGCAAACTTCTCGATCAGGGTGAAGCCGGTGACAACGTGGGTCTCCTTCTCCGCGGTATCGACAAGAAAGATATCAAGCGTGGTATGGTAATCTGCCACCCGGGAGTTGTTAAACCCCACAGCAAGTTCAAAGCTTCTGTTTATATCTTGAAGAAAGAAGAAGGTGGTCGTCACACTCCGTTCCACAACCACTACCGTCCTCAGTTCTACATCCGTACTCTTGACGTAACCGGTGAGATCACTCTTCCCGAAGGTGTAGAAATGGTAATGCCCGGTGACCACGTAGAGATTATCGTTGAGCTTATCAACCCGGTAGCTTGCGATCAGGGTCTTCGTTTCGCAATCCGCGAAGGTGGCCGCACCGTAGGTTCAGGTCAGATCACTGAAATCCTCGACTAATAACAAATTCCAATTCGGACCTTCTTTCGGGAAGGTCCGATATATACGGGACTAGCTCAGTTGGTAGAGCACCGGTCTCCAAAACCGGGTGTCGGGAGTTCGAGTCTCTCGTCCCGTGCTAAAATAACAACAATGAAGAAATTAAAATTACTTACGGATATAGAAGAGTCTTATACCGAGCTTCGATATAAGACCTCTTGGCCAACCAGGACTCAATTGATCAAGAGCAGTTGCATCGTGCTGATAGCTTCCGTCATAATAGCACTGATAATTCTGGTGTTTGATCAGATAATTGACCACTTCATGCACTTTATTTACGGACTCTAATACTTAGACGTAGTAGCTATGGCTGAAGACAACAAGAAATGGTACGTGCTTCGCGCGATATCAGGTAAAGAGGCTAAGGTTAAGGAACTCCTCGACGCTGCAATCAGGAATACCGACTTAGGCAACTACGTTTCGCAAGTATTGATTCCTACTGAGAAAGTAGTGACAACGCGTAATGGAAAAAGGGTTGTGAAAGAACGCAATCTTTATTCCGGTTATGTGTTTATAGAGGCGAATTTGCAAGGCGAAGTGATGCATGAGCTTCGCAACACCACCAACGTGATTGACTTCCTGAGGGGAAGAGACAAGGCAAGCAAGCCTGAAGCCCTTCGCCACAGCGAGGTTATGCGCATGTTAGGTGCGGCTGACGAAATCAACGACATGAACGACGACGGATTCAACGATTTCCTTGTCGGCGAGCATGTCAAGGTGACTTTCGGTCCTTTCAGCGGATTTAACGGAGAGATTGTGGATCTCGATGCAGAGAAACGCAAACTCAAAGTTGAAGTCAAGATTTTCGGACGCAGTACACCTCTTGAACTGGAGGCTTCGCAAGTAGAGCGTGAGTTGGCAAAGTGATGGTTACGAATCAGGTTGTCAATTCCGACTAATTAACCCAACAAAAATTTGTATTAAGAAATGGCTAAAGAAATTGCTGGACAGATCAAATTGCAGATTAAAGGTGGAGCAGCAAATCCATCGCCGCCAGTAGGTCCCGCTTTGGGTTCTAAGGGCATCAACATCATGGAGTTTTGCAAGCAATTCAATGCCCGCACCCAGGACAAGGCAGGAAAAGTTCTTCCGGTTGTAATCACTTACTACACTGACAAGAGCTTTGACTTCGTAGTAAAGACTCCTCCTGTCGCTATCCAGTTGCTCGAAGCGTCTAAGGTTAAGAGCGGTTCTGCCGAACCTAACCGTAAGAAAATCGCTGAGATCACATGGGAGCAGGTAAAGGCAATTGCAGAAGACAAGATGCCGGATTTGAACTGTTTTACTGTTGAGTCGGCAATGCGCATGGTTGCCGGTACAGCCAGAAGCATGGGTATCACCGTAAAGGGGGCATTCCCTGAAAATAACTAATAAACTTCAATTGACATGGGTAAACTTACTAAAAATCAAAAGTTGGCTTTAGAGAAGATTGAANCTGGGAAGNCTTNCACTCTTGACGAGGCAGCTNAAAAGGTGAAGGAAATCACCTACACCAANTTTGACGCTTCGCTTGATATCGATGTACGTCTTGGCGTGGATCNCCGTAAGGCTAATCAAATGGTGCGCGGTGTCGTAACACTGCCTCACGGTACCGGAAAGCAGGTTAAAGTGCTTGTTCTCTGCAACCCTGATGCTGAATCTGCCGCTAAGGCTGCCGGCGCTGACTATGTAGGTCTCGACGAATATATTGAAAAGATCAAAGGCGGTTGGACCGATGTTGACGTTATCATCACTCAGCCTGCTATCATGGGTAAGATCGGTGCNCTCGGNCGTNTNCTCGGTCCNCGCGGANTNATGCCTAACCCCAAGAGNGGNACNGTNACCANNGANGTNGCNAAGGCTGTTGAAGANGTNAAGAAAGGTAAAATCGACTTCAAGGTTGACAAGAACGGTATCGTTCACTCATCAATCGGTAAAGTGTCATTCACTCCCGAGCAGATGAGAGACAACGCCCGCGAATTCATCAACACTTTGATCAAGTTGAAACCTGCCACCGCAAAAGGCACCTATATTAAGAGTATTTATCTTTCGAGCACTATGAGTCCCGGTGTTAAGGTCGACTCTAAGTCAATCGATGCTTAACCCTAAATGACGTAGAACAATGAAAAAGGAAGATAAAGCAATTATTATAGAGAAAATCACTGAAACGCTTAAGCAATATCCTTGTTTCTATCTCGTTGAGACGGCAGGTCTCAACGCTGAGAAGACCAGCGACTTGCGTCGCGCTTGCAACAAGGCTGACATTAAGCTTCTCGTAGTTAAGAATACTCTGCTTCATAAGGCTCTTGAATCTCTTGACGCTGATTATTCAGAACTCTACTCTTGCCTGAAAGGCGCTACCTCGGTAATGTTCTCAAATGTAGGCAATGCTCCCGCAAAACTGCTTAAGGACATTAAGAAGAAAGATAAAGACGCTACGCTTCCCGCATTGAAGGGCGCGTATGTAGAAGAGACCGTTTATATTGGCGCTGACCAGCTTGACACTCTTGCCAACATCAAGAGCAAGAACGAGCTTATCGCCGACGTTGTGGCTCTCCTTCAGTCTCCCGCCAAGAATGTTATCTCGGCTCTTACTTCAGGTGGAACCAAGCTTCACGGCATCCTTGAAACTCTCTCCAACAAGTAAAAAACAAAACAGAAAAATAATCAATTAAATCATACAAAAATGGCAGATTTAAAAGCTTTTGCAGAACAATTAGTTAACCTCTCAGTAAAAGAAGTNAACGAACTTGCTCAGATNCTNAAAGANGAGTATGGTATCGAACCTGCAGCTGCAGCAGTAGCAGTAGCAGCAGCTCCCGGTGCCGGCGCACCCGCCGCTGAAGAAAAGACTTCATTTGATGTAGTCCTCAAATCAGCAGGTGCAAGCAAGCTCGCTGTTGTAAAGCTTGTTAAGGAACTTACTGGTCTTGGCTTGAAAGAAGCTAAGGAACTTGTTGACGGTGCTCCCAGCACAGTTAAGGAAGGCGTTGCTAAGGCTGACGCTGAAAACCTCAAGAAGTCTTTGGAAGAAGCCGGCGCTGAAGTTGAACTTAAATAATATTGCCTGTTAGTCAGGTAATTAGGTTAAGAATCATAATATCAATGATTCTTAACCTTTTTGTGCTATAATTTAAGTTGAGTTTCACTTTACGTTTTTTTTCTAAATGTCAGTTTCTTTAACAAAACCGCGTGTAAATTTCGCCTCGGTAAAGAATCCCCTTCCTTACCCCGATTTTTTGGAGGTGCAGCTAAAGTCGTTCCAGGACTTCCTGCAGCTTGACACACCCCCTGAAAAAAGAAATAACGAGGGCCTTTATAAGGTGTTTGCGGAGAATTTCCCTATCGTGGACACCCGAAACAATTATGTGCTCGAATTCCTCGACTACTATATTGATCCGCCACGGTACTCTATAGAAGAGTGCTTGCGCCGTGGCACGACCTATTGCGTCCCTCTCAAAGCAAGATTAAAACTATATTGTACCGACCCTGATCATGAAGATTTCGAACCTAAGATCCAGAATGTGTATCTTGGGCAGATTCCTTATATGACAGCGCAAGGAACATTCGTCATCAACGGGGCTGAACGTGTCGTTGTGTCCCAGCTTCACCGTTCTCCGGGCGTGTTCTTCGGACAGAGCACCCATGCCAACGGAACCAAGCTGTATTCGGCTCGTATCATTCCTTTCCGTGGCTCGTGGATTGAGTTTGCCACTGACATTAACAACGTCATGTATGCCTATATCGACCGTAAGAAGAAATTGCCTGTGACAACTCTTCTTCGCGCGATTGGACTTGAAAGTGACAAGGATATTATTGAAATCTTCGGTCTTGCCGAGGAGATCAAGGTCAACAAGACCAACCTCAAGAAGGCTATCGGCCGNAAGCTCGCAGCCCGCGTGCTCAAGACTTGGGTGGAGGACTTCGTTGATGAAGATACCGGCGAGGTTGTGTCGATCGAGCGCAACAACGTGGTGATCGACCGTGAAACCGTGCTTGAGGAGTCGCATATCGACGAGATTCTCGAATCAGGAGCGCAGACTGTGCTTCTCCACAAGGAGGATGTCAACACCAGCGACTATTCAATCATCTTCAACACTCTACAGAAAGATACAAGTAACTCTGAAAAAGAGGCTATTCAATATATATACAGGCAGCTGCGCAACGCGGAGCCGCCGGATGACGCATCGGCGCGCGAGGTGATCACCAACCTTTTCTTCTCGGAAAAGCGTTATGACCTCGGCGAAGTCGGTCGTTACCGTATCAACAAAAAACTTGGCTTGGGCACCTCGATGGATGTCAAGGTCCTCACCAAGGAAGACATTATTGCGATAATCAAATATTTGATTGAGCTTATNAACTCTAAGACTGATGTCGATGACATCGACCACNTGAGCAACCGCCGCGTGCGCACNGTCGGCGAGCAGCTNTACAACCAGTTTGGNGTNGGTNTGGCNCGTATGTCACGNACNATCCGCGAGCGNATGAATGTGCGCGACAACGAAGACTTCACTCCCATTGACCTTATCAATGCGAAGACGATCTCTTCGGTGATCAACACATTCTTCGGCACAAACGCTCTGTCGCAGTTCATGGACCAGACCAACCCGCTTGCCGAAATCACCCACAAGCGCCGTATGTCGGCTCTTGGTCCCGGCGGTCTCTCCCGCGAGCGCGCCGGTTTCGAGGTGCGTGACGTTCACTACACCCACTACGGCCGTCTCTGTCCTATCGAGACTCCTGAAGGTCCTAACATCGGTCTTATTTCTTCGCTTTGCGTATATGCGAAAATCAATGACCTCGGCTTCATCGAAACTCCCTACCGCAAGGTGGAGGACAGCAAGGTCAACATTAATAACGACGAGGTGGTCTATGTGACAGCCGAGATGGAAGAGGGCAAAATCATCGCTCAGGGTAATGCTCCGCTGAACGCTGACGGTTCATTTGTCCGCGACCGTGTGAAAGCTCGTCTTGACGCCGATTTCCCCATCGTGGCTCCCAACGAGGTGAACCTCATGGATGTGTCGCCGACACAGATCGCGTCGATCGCCGCTTCGCTCATTCCGTTCCTTGAACATGACGATGCTAACCGCGCGTTGATGGGATCTAACATGATGCGTCAGGCAGTGCCTTTGTTGCGTTCCGAATCACCTATCGTGGGAACCGGCATTGAAGGACAGCTCATCCGCGACTCTCGCACCCAGGTGACAGCCGAGGGCGACGGTGTGATCGAATTTGTCGATGCAACCACTATCCGCATCCGTTATGACCGCACCGAGGAGGAGGAATTCGTGGCATTTGAAGATGCAGTTAAAGAGTACCGCATTCCAAAGTTCCGCAAGACCAACCAGAGCACCACTATCGACCTTCGTCCCATCTGCAAGGCAGGCGACCGCGTGACCAAAGGACAGATTTTGACCGAGGGTTATTCGACCGAGGCGGGCGAGCTCGCTCTTGGACGAAACCTCAAGGTGGCGTTCATGCCCTGGAAGGGATATAACTATGAGGACGCTATCGTGCTCAACGAGCGCGTGGTTCGTGAAGATATCCTCACTTCAGTCCATGTCGACGAGTACACTCTTGAAGTGCGTGAGACCAAGCGAGGCATGGAAGAGCTCACCAGCGATATCCCCAACGTGAGCGAGGACGCTACCAAGGATCTCGACGAGAGAGGTATCATCCGTGTGGGCGCGCATGTCGCTCCCGGCGATATCATGATCGGTAAGATCACTCCTAAGGGAGAATCGGACCCCACTCCTGAAGAGAAACTTCTCCGCGCGATCTTCGGCGACAAGGCCGGTGACGTGAAGGACGCTTCGCTCAAAGCCACTCCTTCGTTGAAGGGTGTTGTGATCGGCACCGAGCTTTTTGCCCGCGCCGCCAAGAAGAGAAAGACCCGCAGCGCCAACGTGCAGCTTCCTAAACTTGACGAGGAGTATGAAGAAAAGCAGGACAAGCTCCGTGACATTCTCGTCGACAAGCTCATGGTTCTCACCGAGGGCAAGACCTCGCAGGGCGTGAAGGATTTCTTGGGAGCCGACATCATCGCTCTCGGAGCAAACTTCACTCCGGCTGTGCTCAAGACCATTGACTATGACACCGTCAACCTGTCGCACTGGACAGCCGACGATCATACCAATGACCTTATCCGCGCCACTATCGTAAACTATCTGCGCAAGTCGAAAGAGATCGAGGCTGAGCTTCGCCGCAAGAAATTCGATATTTCTATCGGCGACGAGCTTCCCGCCGGCATCATGCAGCTTGCTAAAGTATATATCGCCAAGAAGCGTAAAATCAGCGTGGGCGACAAGATGGCAGGACGTCACGGTAACAAGGGTATCGTATCGCGTATCGTGCGTCAGGAAGATATGCCGTTCCTCGACGACGGAACACCTGTCGACATCGTGCTTAACCCGCTGGGTGTGCCTTCGCGTATGAACCTCGGGCAGATTTTTGAAACTGTTCTCGGATGGGCGGGACGCAATCTCGGCGAGAAGTTCGCCACTCCGATTTTCGACGGAGCGAGTCTTGACGACCTTAACGAATGGACCGACAAAGCCGGGCTGCCCCGCTACGGAAAGACCTATCTTTACGACGGCGGCACCGGTGAGCGTTTCGACCAGCCTGCCACTGTCGGCGTGATCTACATGCTTAAGCTCGGTCACATGGTTGAGGATAAGATGCACGCCCGTAGTATCGGTCCGTACTCGCTCATCACTCAGCAGCCGCTTGGCGGTAAGGCTCAGTTCGGAGGACAGCGTTTCGGAGAAATGGAGGTTTGGGCGCTTGAAGCATTCGGCGCATCCCACATCCTTCAGGAGATTCTCACCATCAAGAGTGATGACGTCAACGGCCGAAGCAAGGCTTACGAGGCAATCGTCAAGGGTGAGGCAATGCCGCCTGCCGGCATTCCCGAGTCGCTCAACGTGCTTCTCCATGAGCTCCGCGGCTTAGGTCTGAGCATCAACTTAGAGCAGTAATTATTATTGAAAAGAAAGGTTTATTCAAAATATGGCTTTTAGAAAAGAGAATAAAACAAAAACAGGTTTTTCCAAGATTTCCATCGGGCTTGCATCGCCCGAGGAAATCCTCGAAAAATCAAGCGGTGAGGTGACCAAGCCGGAAACCATCAATTACCGCACATATAAGCCCGAGCGCGACGGTCTTTTCTGCGAGAAGATATTCGGTCCTGTAAAGGACTATGAATGTCATTGCGGAAAATACAAACGTATCCGTTACAAGGGCATCGTGTGCGACCGTTGCGGTGTGATGGTGACCGAGAAGAAGGTGCGCCGCGAGCGTATGGGCCACATCAGCCTTGTCGTTCCCGTTGCCCACATCTGGTATTTCCGTTCTTTGCCTAACAAGATTGGTTACTTGCTTGGACTCCCCTCNAAGAAGCTTGATGCTGTGATATATTACGAGCGTTACGTGGTGATTAACCCCGGAGCCGCCGAAGGTGTTGAAAAGCTCGACCTTCTCACTGAAGAGGAGTATTTCGACATTCTCGACAAGCTGCCCCAGGGCAATCAACAGCTTGACGACTCGGATCCCGACAAGTTCATCGCCAAGATGGGCGCCGAGGCTGTCTATGACCTCCTCTGCGGTCTCGACCTCGACTCGCTCTCTTACGAATTGCGCCATCGTGCCAATACCGACGGCTCTCAGCAGCGCAAGACTGAAGCGTTGAAGCGCCTTCAGATTGTCGAGTCTTTCCGCGCGTCCAAGCATCGCAACCGTCCCGAGTGGATGATTCTTCAGGCAGTGCCTGTGATTCCGCCCGAATTGCGCCCGTTGGTTCCGCTCGACGGCGGACGTTTCGCCACTTCCGACCTTAACGACCTTTACCGTCGTGTCATCATACGTAACAACCGCTTGAAACGTCTTGTCGAAATCAAGGCTCCCGAAGTGATTCTCCGCAACGAGAAGCGCATGCTTCAGGAGGCTGTCGACTCTTTGCTCGACAACTCGCGCAAGTCGTCGGCTGTAAAGACCGAGGCTAACCGTCCGTTGAAGTCGCTTTCTGACTCGCTGAAAGGTAAGCAGGGACGTTTCCGTCAGAACCTTCTCGGTAAGCGTGTCGACTATTCGGCTCGTTCGGTTATCGTTGTAGGTCCTGAGTTGAAGATGCACGAATGCGGTCTTCCCAAGAATATGGCTGCCGAGCTTTACAAGCCGTTCATCATCCGCAAGCTTATCGAGCGCGGTATCGTGAAGACTGTTAAGTCGGCTAAGAAGATCGTTGACCGCAAGGAGCCGGTGGTATGGGACATCCTCGAGCACGTGATGAAAGGTCATCCCGTTCTGTTGAACCGCGCCCCGACACTTCACCGTCTCGGTATTCAGGCGTTCCAGCCCAAGATGATCGAGGGTAAGGCTATCCAGCTGCATCCGCTTGCATGTACGGCATTCAACGCCGACTTCGACGGTGACCAGATGGCAGTCCATCTCCCGCTCGGCAACGAGGCTATCCTTGAGGCTCAGCTTCTCATGCTCGGCGCCCACAACATCCTCAATCCCGCTAACGGCGCTCCTATCACCGTGCCTTCTCAGGACATGGTGCTCGGACTTTACTATATCACCAAACTCCGTAAGGGGGACAAGGGCGAAGGCTCGAAGTTCTACGGACCCGAGGAGGCTCAGATCGCCTACAACGAGGGCCGCGTGACTCTTCACGCTCCCGTGTCGGTAATGGTGGAAGATATCGACGAAAACGGCAACCCCATCACTCACCTTGTTGAGAACACTTCGGTGGGACGTGTGCTCGTCAATCAGTATGTGCCGAAAGAGATCGGTTATGTCAACCAGATTCTTTCCAAAAAATCGCTACGCGACATCATCGGTAAGGTGATCGCCACTTGCGGTGTGACACGTTCGGCTCAGTTCCTTGACGACATCAAGAACCTCGGTTACTACATGGCGTTCCGCGGCGGCTTGTCGTTCAACCTTGGCGATGTGCTTATTCCGCCGGAAAAAGAGGCTCTTGTCGCCGAGGGTAACGCCCAGGTGCAGGAGGTGCTCAACAACTATGCGATGGGTTTCATCACCAACAACGAGCGTTACAACCAGATTATCGATATATGGACTCATGTGAACTCGCGACTCACCGACACCCTCATGAAGCAGATGACTGCCGCCAACCAGGGCTTCAACTCAGTCTTCATGATGCTTGACTCGGGAGCCCGCGGTTCTAAGGACCAGATTCGTCAGCTTGCCGGTATGCGCGGTCTTATGGCTAAGCCGCAGAAAGCCGGAGCGGAAGGCGGTCAGATCATCGAGAACCCGATTCTTGCCAACTTCAAGGAAGGACTTTCGGTGCTTGAGTACTTCATCTCAACCCACGGTGCCCGTAAGGGTCTTGCGGATACGGCATTGAAGACTGCCGACGCCGGATATCTTACCCGCCGTCTTGTCGACGTTGCTCATGACGTGATTATCAACGAGGAGGATTGCGGAACTCTCCGCGGTCTCGTTTGCACCGAAATCAAGAACAACGAAGAGGTTGTGGCTTCTCTTGCCGAACGTATTCTGGGACGTGTCTCGGTTCACGATGTGATTGACCCCATTTCGGGCGAGCTCATCGTAGCTTCGGGCGAAGAGATCGACGAAATCGCAGCCAACCGCATCAACGAGTCGCCGATTGAATCGGTTGAAATCCGCTCGGTGCTCACCTGCGAGTCGAAGAAGGGTGTATGCGCCAAGTGCTACGGACGCAACCTTTCCAACAACCGTCTTGTGCAGAAGGGCGAGGCTGTCGGCGTGATCGCCGCCCAGTCAATCGGCGAGCCGGGTACTCAGCTTACACTCCGTACATTCCACGTCGGTGGTGTGGCTTCGAATATCGCTGCCGTTTCAACCATCACTTCGCGCTACGAAGGCGTGCTTGAAATCGAGGAGCTCCGCACTGTCAAGACTGAGGAGAAGACTCCCGACGGACGTCCCGTTGAAGTTGTGATAGGCCGTCTTGCCGAAATGCGCATCATGGACCCCAATACGAAGATGATGCTCACCAACGCCAACATTCCTTACGGTTCCAAGCTTTATTTCGGCAACGGTTCGACCGTGAAGAAGGGCGACGTGATTTGCGAATGGGACCCGTTCAACGCCGTTATCATTTCGGAAGTGGGCGGTAAGATTCAGTTCCAGAATCTTATTGACAATATCACTTACCGTGTTGACTATGATGAGCAAACCGGTCTTGAAGACAAGATCATCATCGAGTCAAAGGACCGCACCCGCGTGCCTGAAGCCAATATCGTCGATGCTGCCGGAAACATCCTCAAGACCTACGCTCTTCCCGTGGGCGCTCACTTGATGGTGAACGAAGGCGACGAGGTTAAGCCCGGCGATGTGTTTGTCAAGATACCTCGCTCGGCAGGTAATGCCGGTGATATCACCGGTGGTCTTCCCCGTGTCACCGAGCTGTTCGAGGCACGTAACCCGTCTAATCCCGCAATCGTTTCGGAAATCGACGNTGAGGTTAAGTTTGGCAAGGTTAAGCGCGGTAACCGNGAANTCTCGGTTACATCCAAGCTCGGCGAAGTCAANAAGTATCTTGTTCCGCTGTCGAAACAGATTCTTGTTCAGGAGAATGACTATGTCCGCGCGGGCACTCCGCTGTCGGACGGCGCCATCACTCCCACCGATATCCTCAACATCATGGGTCCCACTGCCGTTCAGGAATATATCGTGAACGAAGTTCAGGATGTGTACCGCATGCAGGGTGTGAAGATCAATGACAAGCACTTTGAGGTTATCGTTCGCCAGATGATGCGCAAGGTCAATATCCTTGATCCGGGCGACACTTGCTTCCTTGAGCAGCAGATTGTCGACAAGCGCGAATTCATGGATGAGAACGACCGCATCTGGGGCAAGAAAGTTGTTGTTGACGCCGGCGACAGTGAAAATGTCAAGGCTGGACAGATCATCACCGCGCGTAAGCTGCGCGACGAGAACTCGGCATTGAAACGCCGCGACCTCAAGACAGTGACTGTGCGCGANGCCGTTCCCGCAACTTCCGAGCAGATTCTTCAGGGTATCACCCGCGCTGCGTTGCAGACTTCAAGCTTCATCTCGGCTGCGTCATTCCAGGAAACCACCAAGGTGCTCAATGAAGCCGCCATCAGCGGTAAGGTCGACACTCTTGAGGGCATGAAGGAAAATGTGATTTGCGGACACCTGATTCCTGCCGGAACCGGTCTTCGCGAATACAACAGCCTTGTTGTTGCCGGAAAGGATGACATTGACTCGGTTTTTGATGCCGATGTGATCGATGTCGTAGCGACTGAAGAGAATAATTAACAGTCCACAAGTTATATAGCGAAAGCCGCAATCGGAGATCCCGGTTGCGGCTTTTTTTGTGAACGGGACGAAATTTCCCGTTTTTTTGCTATCTTTGGCGCGATAAGCCAATTTGTAATCCCGATGAATATGCAAAAATACATCATGTTGCCGCTGCTGGCGATTGCCTGCTTCTTCATTTCGCCTCAGGCGTTTTGTGAGGAAAACTACCTTGATCACATCAAGAAAGTTCTTAAATCGATGGAGCCTACAGCCGCAGCCGACAGCTGTTTGTTTTACATGGATGCGTTCACCGCCGATCAATTTCCTTATGTCGACAAGAAGGATATCGTGGTCAGCACCTTGATTCCTTATGGCAACAAGCATAAAATCAACCCCGTGATCAGAGGCAAACTCTATTATGCGGCGGCTCTTTACTCTTCTCATGTAGGACCTGACCCTGATTTCGTTGATTGCTATGTAGATAGCGCGCTGATGTATGTGGAGAAGGGCGACACGTCTTTCCCCGACTATTATTTTATCAAGGGAAGGATGCTTGAATTGAAAGCATTGAATGTACAGCGTTTCAGGGACTATGCCGACGCATACGGCTGGACGTTAAAGGCTCTCAAAAGCTATGAGCAGGCGGGCGATTGCCAGTGGCGCATGTCGCGATGCCTTTATCAGCTTGCCATCACTTATCTGAATCATGATGACCATGAAGGTCTCGGCAAAGTCATAACTCAGCTTGAGGAGGTGGCTCGAAACGCTCCGGAGAGTGTTAAAAATGCGATATTATATGACGTGTATTCCGTGAAGGAGACTTATTTCGGAGTCCTTTTTGAAGCTGAAGCCGATAAAAAACGCAAGGCGGAATATCTTGATTCGCTGCTTGCCGCTTCCCACAATGCTATATGGCTGCTTGAAAACAAAATAGAATGGGTGGGCACCAACATCAATCCCGTGTGGAACTATTACAACCGCGCCGCAGTGATGACCTCTTACTATGACCGTCCCAATGTGGATAGCGTGGAATATTATTTTAAGAAAGCTCTTGACATTTCCAAGCAGATAAATGCGGTAGAACTGACCGAGATTCAGGTGTCGATTGAGACAATGAGGGGTGAAATGTGGAGCAAGCTCGGCGATTTCCAGCGTGCCGAAAAATCGTTGTTGAAAGCCGTTGAGCTGATGGAGGAGGATTCGCTGAGGAAAAACCAGTATCTGCCCGACAGGGTGAATGTCCTGCAGTCGCTTATCAAGATGAGCGAGGCTAACAACCGTTATGCCGACGCATTGAAATATTACCGGCGGTTGAGCGAGGTTGAGCATGAAAAGTATGATATCGAAAAGACCTCAGCCATCAAGGATCTTGAGGTGAAATATGACGTGGAGCGCAAGGAGATGGAGATTGACAATCTTAACGAACGCAACCGCCAGGCTCGGAAAATAATGTGGCTTCTCATAGGGGGAAGCGCTGTTCTTCTCGTCGGCGCCGTGATGGCGATTATAGTGATGAGACAGCGGCGCATGATAGCCGAGCAGAAATACTATGAGGCGGCTCTTCTTGTGGAGCAGCGCGACAAGGCGCTCACCGAAGGATTCTTCTCGCCGGGCATCGACAAGGTGAAGGAGATTCTCAAAGACTCGGCTCTCGACACCGACACGAAGGAGCGTTATGCCGAAAAATTGAACGGGCTGAACATTTCGGAGCTTGACGGAGTTTTTGCTCCCGCCCGCGACAAGATGACTCAGATGGATTTGAAATACACGGTGTGTTTTTACATCGGAATGGAGACCGCCGACATCGCCGCCATGATGAACGTGGAACAGGCGAGTGTCTATACTGTGCGCTACCGATTGAAGAAAAAATTCAGGGAATATGCCGCTTTTCGCTTCTTAATGTAGTTAAAACCCCTAAATAAGGGGGCTTTAACAGCGTTTATCTATATTTGTCTATATGGTAAAAGTGGCATTGTGACTAATTTAGTGCTTGATTTTCATCTGTTCCCGATTGAACTGAAAACAAGCATAAAATATGTCCAACGCCAACANTCAGTATCGATCATCGATCATCTCNATGCTCGTGGGTAAACTCTCGAGCAGCATCGCCAGTGCCATACTTGACGATGAGCAAAAACAAATTTTTCTACACCGATTGTCGGTTGTTGACTCCGACCCTCATTTCATGGCACTGGTCGACTCGATCAGCGGCATGATCTCTTCCACCGATTTAAAATATATACTATGTTTCTACATACAGATGCCGCCCCACGACATCGCGACAGTGTTTAATGTCGATATCCACAGTGTTTATACAGCCCGCTACCGCATCCGCAAAAAATTGCATGATGTGAACGGTACCGAGCTATTCCTCTAATCTTGCATTTTCATTTAAACTTTTATCTATTTAAACCAACCTTGAATAAATTATTAATTAAACCAATTAAAAAAATGAAGACTAAAGTTCCTTTTCTACTATCTTCGATCTTGCTGCCGTTCATGATGACGGCTGAGACCGTTGATTACGATCTTTACTATTCGACCGACCGCGCGCAATGGGCGGACGTGAATGGTGACGGCGTGAAGGAGTCATTGGTGAGGATGGAGTTCACTACCTCCGACAAGCCTGCGATTCCCGAAGGAGC
>WFMA01000215.1 GCA_009177195.1 Bacteroidales bacterium
ACCCCTCCCCATTAATCGAGTCAAGGTCAGCATTGTCAATATAACCGCGTGTCGCAAACGTCGATTTAATCCTCTCCCACAGCTTCCCAACTCCCGTTTTTCCCAAATACTTTCCCATAATGCTACTTTAAAACTTCCAAAATTTCCGCTTCCGTCAATTCGCTGTCGCTCGTCGCCGANGAAGCNATCCCATTCAANNTTNGNACACATNNCCGCCGTCATCACCCCNGCAGANGTAGANGTGGCGGCGTTCANAAATACATCTTGATATTCTATATCATCCAATGGACCCTTATTCTGATGACCTATAATTACATGATTTTCATTATATTCCTGAGCGACTTCAAGATACCCCATTCTACAACCCGCATAATGGTCAAGGATTTCCTTATCCCCTTTCAGCATAAGCCCCGACGGAGCGTTCCTGCTGTCAACAGTGTTTACGCCCATCGCTGGAATAATGCAATCACCGGTAATATCTTCATTTCCATTTGCCAACGCAAATGAGATTTCGCCATTCGGGNGNCGANTNAAATTNATGTCCAAAT
Organism: Bacteroidales bacterium; assembly: GCA_009177195.1. Classification (GTDB taxonomy): domain Bacteria; phylum Bacteroidota; class Bacteroidia; order Bacteroidales; family Muribaculaceae; genus Muribaculum. Next base: position 549 of record WFMA01000215.1, read on the forward strand.
CAGCCTCCTTGATATANGGACTCAAATCCACCGCTGCCTTGTACTCGCCCAGCTTCTCCCANTTCCCGTTCACCCAAGCNTGCTCCGTATACACGTNGCCNTCCGGNGCTCCNGCCTTGGCAACAAGATAAATCTTGCTCGGGTCCCCNGTAGCCGGNAGAGCNGTCACCACCTTATANAGCGACAGGTCAATNGTTATATCGCCGCTNCCCACCACGCTCTGACCGTTTACCGACTTCAATGCCGGCAGCTGGCTCCCCGTCAGCTTACCGTCCGAGCCAAGCGTCGCAAGCCCGTTAGCCTTGCCAAGCTTATCCGTCACGTTCACCTTAATGACGTTACCCACTAATTCCTTNACTCTCGCCCAAACGACATGCAAGCCGTTTGAATCCAAATACTTTGCCATAATATCAAATCTTTAAAATTATTCTATTATACGTTTAATGACAGCACTCAATCACCTCCTCGATCGTCATCGCCTGCACCGTCGTCGGATTCTCAACGATCCCGTCAAGCTTCCTCTTGTCAGCCGCGCTCATCACCCCCGCCGCCTCATGAGTCGCAGCTTTCAAAACCACATCCTGGCGCTCCATGTCATCCATTGGACCGACACGCTTGCACCCGAGAGTAACCGACCCCTCACCATGCTCCATGCCAACCTCAAGATAGTCTGGGCGACAACCCGCGTAAAGGTCAAGAGCCCTTTTGTCACTCGTGCTCATCACCCCCGCATTTTCTTGAGTCGCCACCGGAATCTCGCTTTCCATCTTCTTAACCGACCCGTCACCCTTCAGAACCGTGAAACCCATCACAGCCCTGTCGCCGGTTGATGAAAAAACTATACTCTCGCCAAGAACGATACACCTCCGCAAAAGCAGCTCCTTAATCCCCGCCACCTCTTCCATCACATCCCCCACGTCATTCTCAAGACGGTCAAGATAAACCGAAAATTCACCCCCCGTCTCTCCGGTAGGAACCCATTTGCCACCGTCGACTCTCCACACCGCCGCAGGCAGCGTGTCACCAACAAGAGCAAACCATCCCGGCATAGGTTCAGGATACGCCTCCNNAAGAGCCGCCTCCGAAACATACAGNCCCTTAAGAGCNCCCTTGATATTAGGAGCGTCAACCCAGCCCCTCACNACAAGATTATGANCTACACGTNGCANNNCCTTGGATATTGGCGTTGCCTCCGGCTGAAACACTTCTGCCAACCGCCACGTCACCGTCTATCTGTTTTGTTGGTATAAAACTCATTGTAATGCTGTTTTCGATACTTCGGAGAGTGCCGTTGATTTCTCGGACTCACCCATGGTTAATAATACTAAGCTCGCTGCGGCATACACCACTGCCGTGTAGCACCGCTCGCAGATGTCTATACCCCCGTCCTTGTCTATCTTCGGATAGGGGAGATACTGCGCTCTGCGCACATAGGCCCTCTCGCTCTTGCATGAGTAGAACTCAAGAACCTTTCCCTCCGGACGGTTCGATAGCGCGCACACAGGCTTCTGTGCCGTGCCGCGCAATGCCTTTATCCGTTGCCGTTGCAGTTCATATTCCGGGTCGGTCGTGCTGATTGCGGTGAATACGCCTCGTTCCCAATCGCTCATTTCAAATACGATTAAGCGCATAAAGTCCTGCGGTAGCAGAACCCAACCGCTTTCGAGGTCGCCCCAATACACGGCATCGCCGAAATTATGACCCTCCTCCAAAAGGTATGTCGGTGCGTCAGTATGCACTCTCACCACGGCTTCCAGAATCTTGCTCCTTACTATGTCGTCAAGGGCAAGCGTGTCCACATCGTCTGTGGCAAGCAGNTGNTNGCTCGTCTTGNTTTGGTCGANGCATACGCGGNNATCNCGCATAACATCGTGACCATATTATATACCATAAGCGGTTTATTTTTATTCCTCTGTTGCTACATTTTCTTCACCGTCAATATCTCCGTATGGGGTAAAACCACCACCGAAAAACATGATACCGTGTTCATTGGCTGCTTTCTGTGCCGACACGCGAGAGCGAACCTTATAAGAGGCGATGTTGAAATTCTGTTGCAGATAGCCTTGAGCGTCTTGGAGGTCGCTTACCTCTACCGGAGTCAGACTATTATCCGCAGGAGCGGCATCTGATGCTTCAGTGGTGTCCTGCTCAGTGGCGATGTTGTCAGTGTCCGCGGTTTCCTCTACAACCGGTTTGACATCTTTAGGCGCAGGTGCTTCGGGAGTTTCTGCTGCCTTTGTTTCTACCGGTTGAGGTAACGGTGCCGGGGGAGGTGTCGTCAGTGGCTTCTTCTGAGCCTTTTTTGCCTTGCCCGTTGCTGTCGCATCAGGGATAGTGATACGTTTAAGCATGACGATGCGACCCTCCTTGAAATATTTACTCTGCTCAATCACTTTCTGAATGAACGGATTAGTCGTGGTGTACTCGGCAGGGGTAACACCATACACCGTCAGTGCACCGCCGGTGAAATGCACCTTTACTGTGGCGGCTCCAGCCTTAATCTGTGCGACCCAATCCATGTATCGGGGTGCGCCATAAGTTACTTTTTCCATTGTTATATAGTCGTATTTAGTTGCCTACTTAAAAATGTGGCGGTAAGGCGTTGGCCGCCCTCCGCCACATTCTATTGGTTTAATCTCGGTGATACGGATTAGTCAGCGATGATTTCACCGGTGAATTCTACCCAACCGGCGGTCGCTCCCTTGTACTGCCACATCTGACCGTTCTGTGCGGCGGCGTTAATTCTGGGGCAGTCCTGGGTCAGCAGGTAGACGCGGTTTTCAACGAGGGCGTCATCGGCAGGTGCTTCTTCGCTGTCCCAAATGGTGTAGGTGGTGGCATCGGCGTTTGCCTTGTCGCCTTCACCGTCAATCCAGATGTGACATGCTCCCTTGAGGGCGAGACCGTCCCATACTACGATACCCTTACGAGTTGCTTCTTCTCCATCAACACGGTCGTTGAACTCATGCTGCTGTGAGTAGGTNTAGTGGACAAGGCGGTTTTCGCCGAGGAGCGCGCCGGAGTTAGACCAACCGAGGGTGTCGAGAGTCGGTTCACGCTTGATCTCGATGTCGCCGAATACGGTATGAATTCGGGTGACCTCCCATCCGATGGGGTTCTGACGTGTCGAGATTTGGATTTCGGGGTGCTTGCTGAAGTCGATGCACTGCAGTTCCTCCAAGAGGTTTTTACCGGCAAGGAGGATAGCCGACTTTGGCACATCTTCGCCGGTGAAGAACATTTTGGCAAGAGCGATGAGTTTCTCGATAGTCCACTTGCCGGTATGCTGGAGTTCACGTTTGAACTGCCAACGGATACCCTCGGTGAAGTACACCATCTGTTCGCCGAGTTTGGGAACTTTGACCGGGAATTTACCACGGTGACCTGCCCACAGTGTGCGGTTGCTTGCACGTTTGAAGTTGAGGATGGCTTGCTCGGCGATGAGGCTCTGAGTGAAAGGAATGTGCTTTTTCTGTGCCTCAAAGTAGTCGGAAACGACTTGGTTCATGCCGCGCTTCTGAAGATACACAATAGAGGGGCGAGGCACGATGAGGTCGGGGTCGACTTCTTTCTGCGTCTCGTACATCGCGTTGGCGAGCAGTTTGATTTTAGAACCGGCGGGAATTGTAGGGGTGGTACAGAATGCATCGTCCTTTGTCTTCTTGGGACCGTTGACAGCACGCACAACCGGGTTGTTGGTAGTGGTGTCGCGACCGGTGACGAAAAGCATGAGGCTCTTCCCCGGGGTGACGGTCTGACCATCGGGCGTATAGCCGTCAACATCGGGGACGAGCAGAGTGTGATAGTCGCGAGGGAGGTCTTGGTCGCTCGACACCAGAGGGAGAACGAACTGCACGGCTGTTCCTGTGGCAACGGCGGTGTCCGTGGTGAGTGTGCTACGCTGCTCGTCTATCATGAAGTGTTCCACTTCGGGACTGTTGACTTTGACTTTTTTCGCTTTGAGCATAAGCGACATGAGCGCGGTGTCCTCGCTTTGAAAGCGGAACAACTGGTCGTCTATGTCGGTCTCCATGAGGTTGCCGGGGGCGATACCGCCGGTGGCTGATGCCACACTGCTGACGGTTGTGGAATTTCCCGGTGCTTGGGATTGGACTCCGGCTGTGCCGGGAGTGGTAGGAACGGCGTTCCCGGTGCCTACTTGTACGGTTTCTTCTGCCATTTTCGTTATAATTTAGAGTCGTAAAATTTTTATTTATCGGTTGATATTATATTGCCCGGTGCAATACCGCCGGTGGCCGATGCTATATTTCCCACCGTTATTGCACTGCCGGGAATCTGTGTCGCTAATCCTGCGCTGCCCTTTGTAGGTCGTAAAGGTTTTTCGACAAATTTGATATGTTCTGCCATTACGCGCCGTCTGCAATGTCGAAGATTGAACCTTTCTGCTTTGTGGGAGCTGGAGCATTATTGGCTCCTCCGAGATTGGGAGTGCCGTCACCTTTGCTCGGTTTGCGCAGTTTTGCCTCGGCTTTAGCATTTTTGCCTCGGATTTCGCCCTCCTCGCTCGCTGCGGCGATGTCGGCATCATGATTGATTGCTTTAAGTGCCATGTCGATTGTCTCCGGCTTGNTGATANNGACAACAGCNTCGTTAGTAACCTCCTTTATCCAANCGGCGGCTGNGTCTATCTGCTCANCGGTAAGACCGAGTTCTTTCTGTTTCTGTTCAAGCATGGAGAGAGTTGCGGACATGTTCTTTTCCCACTCCTCCTCTAAGCCTTTCTGTTTGGCCATGCGATCAACATACTCCTTATTGCTTGCGGAAAACTCCTCAATTTTGGAAGGGTCATCAAGCATCTCTTTCACGCCGTCAATGCCAATGCGGTTGATAAGTGAAGCCCAGGGGTCTTTACCCTGCGCCATGTCGGTTATGAACTGCGCACTGCGAGGGTCGCGCGTGAACATATCGGTCAGCTTACCCTCTCGTGCCTTATAGCCGTTCAACTGATTGTCATATTCGTCATAATCGTCATTGATTTGACCGAACAAGGCTTCGTCATCGGCATACTCCCGGTCGGGGTATTTCTTCTTCAGCCGTTCACCTAATTGGTCACGTCTGCTCTTAACTTGCTTTTCCTCAGCCATAATTTAATTTTGATATAATATGGGTGTTAATTTTATGAGCAAAGATAAAGTGAGTTATCTGTTTCATATCTTTATCTTTTGACTGACCAAAGTATATTTTATTGGGCTAATTCCTTATTCTCGTGGATTTTATGTACATTTGTAAATAGTAAGTACATCACATGGAGCAATTAAATGAAGTCGTATGGAAGCATTTTAGCCTTTACTCGTGAGCGAAATGCCGCTTTACTCAAGGCATATAGAGAGCAAATAAGCACAGTGCGGTTTGTGAAACTGAACGAAATCGGAGAGAAAATTGTTAATTCTCCTTCACCTCGATTTTGGGTTTCAGAGGAACGNGCTNCTGCCGTNGTNTCNGCCANTATNCGNGGTNATNCGGNCTTNGAANCCANGCGGCNTACTAAACNTGAAATGTNTGANGAGATNNANCGCCGTGTTGTGGAACTCAAAAGAGTGCATCCCGATTGGCATTTGTGCAAGTTGGTTTTCAAAGTCGTAAATTCTCCTGCTCCTAAATTCTATATGGAAGCTTCTTCAGCTCTTGAACGATTGTTCAAAATCCGCAATGGTTGGTACGACAATGGAAAAGGGAATTACAGTTTCTAAAATTATATCAAATAATGAACTGCGCCGCCGTGAGATGTTCTCTCGTTTCAATCCTGTTACCGGAGAGGGCTCTATCGGTGAACGTGTCCTTATATCCTTAGATGACTTCCCGATAAAACAGCAATGGCTACCGGTGGATATGCTCGGCAATGCTCTTGTCAAGGCACTTATCAAACATAATGGCATTGACAATTTCCTGCGCAATGATATGGGTGTTGAGCCGAACCCGGAAGATAGAGAGGCTGTAATTGCTCAGTTTATAAGGGTTCGCAATTTATTCGACTTTGCCTTTTGGGCGGCTACACTCGTATATATCAAAAATAAAGAGGTCGGACAACCTGATTGTCTTTTTCGCCTGACATATCCTCAACGCCGTTTTGTCGAGATGCTGGAACGTATGAGACGTGCCGGCAAGCCTATTCGCATAATATTGTTGAAAGCCCGACAATGGGGAGGCTCTACAACCTCGCAAATTTATATGGCGTGGCTGCAACTCGTTCATCGTACCGGCTTGAACTCGCTTATCATTTCCAACTACAACAAAGGCTCTGAGACTATTAAGGGTATGTTCAAAAAGATGATTGAAGCCTACCCGGTGTCGATGCTTCATGATGTCGGCGATGNCTATTCAGACAACGAAGANAAACTTGTTGGCGTGGGGCGTTCCGGTCTTACTCAACTTGTTCCACAGCGCAACGCAACAATCTCGATTGGTTCTGCCGAGTCTCCCGACTCCTGCCGTGGTGGTGACTATGCTCTTGTNCATCTTTCCGAGGTCGGTCTATGGAAAGCCACNGACGGAAAGAAACCCGAGGACANTGTACGCTCGGCGTGTTCCGGTGTCCTTTATCGTCCCTACACAATGATTGTATATGAAAGCACCGCCAACGGTGTCGGCAATTTCTTCCACAACGAATATGTTGCGGCCAAAGACCCGAAAATCAAATCTCAATTTGAACCGCTGTTTATATCTTGGTTCGACATTGAACTGTACCAACTACCTTTTGAAAATCATGAGGAGTTGGAGAAGTTTGCAACTTGGCTGCATCATAATAGGCTCAACAACTCTGCACCGTCTGACCGTGAGGAGTGCGGAAAATATCTGTGGTGGCTATGGGAGATAGGCGCTACATTGGAGGGTATTCATTGGTATGTGGAGGAACGTGCCAAATATCACGACCACGGTTCTATGGCTTCCGAGTATCCATCTGATGATGTGGAGGCATTTGTAAACTCAGGCGCTGCGGTGTTTGACAAATATGCGGTTGAGGCTCTGCGTTCCGCTACAAAGAAACCACCTCGATATATTGGCGACATATATGCACATGGCGATGAGGGAGAGGACGCATTGCGAGATTTGAAATTTAAGGAAGATGCCCAGGGTATGTTGTGGGTGTGGAACTTACCCGACCCGGTCAATCCCAACGACCAAGAGGAGGTTACTGACCGCTATCTTACAGTTGTCGATGTCGNAGGCCGTNCACACAAAGCGNNNTGGTCCGTTATTGTGGTGTTCGACCGTCTGCTGATGATGGACGGAGNAAAGCCGNCTGTTGNCGCACAATGGTACGGACACATCGACATGGACTTGTTGGCATGGAAAGCTGCGCAGATTGCGGC
>WFMA01000060.1 GCA_009177195.1 Bacteroidales bacterium
TAAACTCAACGGATTGTTGAAAAATGTGAAGCAATGGAGCGGTGAAACGCCTCATCTTTATACTCTTGTTTTGACTTTGTTTGACGGAAATGGCAGGGTTATTGAATCGACTTCCTCGCGCATCGGTTTCAGAAAAGTGGAGATAAAGGGTGGTCAGCTTTGTATAAATGGCAAGCCGCTTGAAGTGCATGGCGTTAATCTTCACGAGCATCATCCTGTTACGGGGCATGTCGTTGACCGGGAAACTATGTTGAATGACATCAGGACCATGAAACGCAACAATATTAATGCCGTGCGTACAAGCCATTATCCCCAGTCGCCGTTATGGTATGATCTTTGTGATGAATACGGCATCTATCTTGTGGACGAAGCCAATATCGAGGCTCATGCGATGGGGTCGGCGCCTTGGGATTACATGGACCCGTCGAGCCATCCGGCAGTGCGCAAGGAATGGAAGAGTGCTATTCTTGACCGGGAGCGTCAGCTTGTGGAACGAGATAAGAATCATCCCAGCGTCATTATATGGTCATTGGGAAACGAGTGTGGCAACGGAGAGAATTTTGTTGCGGCTTATGATTGGATAAAGGATCGTGACGGCTCACGTCCCGTTCAATTTGAACAGGCGGGGGAGAATCCGAATACCGACATCGTGTGTCCCATGTATCCGAGTATCGCAAAAATGAAGGAGTATGCCGGTCGTGAAAACGTGAAACGCCCCTTTATCATGTGTGAATACGCTCATGCGATGGGAAACTCCACCGGAAACTTCCAAGAGTATTTTGACATTATCAGGTCCTCGAAGCAGATGCAGGGCGGTTTCATCTGGGACTGGGTGGATCAAGGATTGCTCACCAAGGATGAAAACGGCAAGGAATATTGGGCTTATGGCGGAGATTTTGGAGCGACAGGATATCATCATGATGAGAATTTCTGTATCAATGGGCTTGTGCAGCCCGATCGCGCTCCTCACCCCGGGCTCTCGGAGGTGAAAAAGGTGTATCAGGATATACGCTTTTCTCCNGTTAATCTTGAGTCGGGCGAAATTATGGTGGAGAANCATTTNCACACGCGCAATCTCNGNGACTATGAATTTAGATGGGAATTGCTGAAAAATGGAGAAATTGTCGAGTCAGGATTGCTGGATATTGGAGTCGATCCCGGNATGGAGAAGAATGTAAGGATTCCCATTCAAAAAATTGAAAGTAACGGNGAGTACTACCTTTCTATATATGCGTATACTCGCCNNGGGGATGAGATTATTCCTGCCGGGCATGAAGTGGCAAGGGAACAATTCTGTATTCAGGGAGGGGAAGTGCCGGCAAAAACTTTTGTCAGCTCCGGTAGTCTTGCCGTGAAGAAGGAAGGAAACTTGTGGCGGATTTCGTGTGATAATGGCATAGAGGTTGCGATTGATTCAATCAGTGGTGATCTTAAGGTATACTCTATTAATGGGAAAAATGTGCTGTTGNNGGGACCTGANCCNTCNTTTTGGCGNGCTCCGACTGATAATGANAGGGGGGCTAAAGTTCATCGCAAACTCAATGCATGGCGCTGCGCAGGAGAGAACCGAAAGGTGAAGAGTGTGATCGCTTTCGATTCTCCGGATGCTTTTAAAGTTACCGTCAACTACCGATTGGCTGATGTTTCATCCGATTACGTTGTGACATATACGGTTAATAACAGTGGAGAAATAACGGTGACGGCTGATTGGAGAGCCGACGGCGATGCGCTTGAACTCATGCGCTTCGGAATGAGAATGACATTGCCGGGAGAGTTTGATAACTTTAAGTGGTATGGACGTGGACCGCAAGAAAATTATAGCGATCGAAATAGGGCGTCGTTTATGGGGATATGGGAAAGCACGGTTGTCGAACAATTTTATCCCTACGTTCGTCCTCAGGAAACGGGAAATAAAACCGACGTGCGTTGGGCGACGCTTACTGACAACTCCGGTATCGGCNTTAAGGTGACCGGTAGGCAACNGCNCAACGTCAGCGCGCTCGATGTTTTGCCCGAGGACCTTGATCCCGGAATAAATAAGCTACAGATGCATAATTCAGATGTCNCTCATCATTCCGACAGAGTGTTTTTTAATGTAGATCTGTGTCAGCGCGGACTTGGCGGTGACAATAGCTGGGGAGCGCAACCTCATGGGAAATATCGCCTGCGTGCTTCTAAAATGTCATATTCATTTGTAATCAGTCCGGTCTTTGGGACAGTAGCGAAATGACGAATAGATTTAATTGCTTGACGGGTTGAGAACTATTTAGAAATACCCGATGTTTATAAAATAGTCAGTAATGGCGTGATTGGAGATCGCCATTTTTGACATAATATTAAATGAGTTTTAGGTATGACTGACATTGTAGTAGGAATGGGAGAAGCCTTGTGGGACATTCTCCCGGAAGGTAAGAAAATAGGCGGAGCTCCCGCCAACTTTGCATATCATGTATCGCAGTTCGGACTTCCGAGTTGCGTGGTTAGCGCTGTTGGAGACGATAAACTTGGCAAGGAGATTATTGAGAACTTTACGTCAAAGGGTTTAAATCAACTCATTGCCGTGGTGCCTTATCCTACCGGTACGGTGGAGGTTGAAATCGATCAAGCTGGAATTCCTCAATACGATATCAAGGAGAATGTGGCATGGGATAATATTCCCTATACTCCTGAACTGGAGGATTTGGCAAAGCGAACCAAAGCTATATGTTTCGGATCGTTGGCGCAACGCAACGTGGTTTCGCGTGACACCATCAACCGGTTCCTGGACGCCATGCCTCAGAAGGATGACAGCCTTGTGGTGTTTGACGTGAATTTGCGTCAAGGTTTTTATAACAAGGAGATTCTCGCTAATTCGATGACACGCTGCAACATCCTTAAGATAAATGATGAAGAGCTTGTTGCCGTTAGCCGTATGTTTGGCTACCCCGGGATAGATCTTCAGGACAAATGCTGGATTTTATTGGGTAAATACAATCTTAAAATGTTGATTCTAACGTGTGGTGTCAACGGTAACTACGTATTTACTCCAGGCAACGTGTCGTTCCAACCCACGCCAACGGTTGAAGTGGCAGATACTGTGGGAGCCGGCGACTCTTTTACCGCAGCGTTTATATCCAGCATCTTGAAAGGAAAATCGGTATCGGAGGCTCATTATATTGCAGCGCAGACATCGGCTTACGTTTGCACTCAACATGGAGCGATGCCGAAATTACCCGCTAAATTTACTGATTGAGCCTCAGTTGACGAAACGCATTAGCGCGCGGAGTCCGTGGTTTGTGCCCATTACAGTCAGCACGTCGCCTTCCTGTAATTTTGTTTCCGGGGTTGGATTGTCGAGTAGCTGCAAAGTGTCGCTGTTAATTCCGAGGAAGTTTTTCTTCGGTAGCGGGCGCGAAACCGCAAGAAGTTTTATGTTGAAATTCTTTTCAAAGTCAAGATTGCCTATTTCGGTNCCTNCGNAATAGTCGGGCACCGTGAANCGGATAACATATACATCGTTGTCGATTCTCATNGAATCTACATGAGAGTTCAGTTCAANNTNACNNGNGAGCTCTCTCGCCNCNCTTNGCTCGNGAGTGAGGATGCGTTCCACTTTAAATCCGTTAAGGATGGTTTCATGGATTTCGTCGACTGCGCGGGCATATATGCGTTTGACCCCTAATTTGCGCAATAGCGCCACGCTTTTGATGCTTGCACCGAAATTCTCGCCGATAGCCACGATGACGAGATCAACTGTTTTCAACGGCAGCACTGACAGTGCCGCCTCTTCAGTAGCGTCAATTATGTAAGCTGTGGAGATGCGGTCTTTTAGTGATTCAATAACTGTAGGCTTTATGTCGGCTCCTATAACCTCATGTCCCATGGCGGTTAAATCAATGGCAAGATTTGAACCGTAGATTCCAAGTCCTATTATTAAATATCTCATAGCATAAGGTGTCTTTTAGTTTATAATTAAATTGTCGGTAGGATATTCGACCGGAGCATTGTCTTTATTGCCGGCAAGTCCAATCAGAATGGAAATAAGCCCTACTCGTCCGAGAAACATGGCTATAATCAGCAATATTTTGGAGGAGATGGACAGCAAGGGAGTTATGCCGAGCGAAGATCCGACAGTGAATAATGCTGATGTCATTTCAAACAGCAGGCTTTTCGTTGACAGTTCAGGCTCCAGCAGCATTAATATTATTGCGAATATCAGGAATGATATGATTGACAAACCTATCACCGCGTCGGCGCGCCTGATTGAGCCTGTGGCTATTGTACGGTCAAACGCAGTGACGCGATCCTTGCCTTTTACTATCGCTTTCAGGTTTATGAGTACGGCTGCGAAAGTGTTGACTTTTATACCTCCCGCCGTTGACTGTGACGAGCCGCCCACCCACATGAGGAAGAGGACAAAGATCAGCGTCACGTTAAGAAATCCTGCAGGATTGACCGATATAAATCCTGAGCTTCGAGGAGTGGTGGAATTGAAAATAGACTGAGCTATTTTGTCATAAATATTTAGTCCGGCAAGCGAGTGATTGTGTTCTAACGCAAAAAAGACCACAGCGCTTATGACGAACAGAATAGTGGTGGTGTAGAGGGTGACTTTCGTGTTAAGGTTATATATATGTACGGTTCTTATTCCTCTATTCTCTCCCCGCAGCCAGTTCCATCCGCGGCGCACATATTCAAAGAAAACGTCGCGGAAATTCACAAGTATAGGGAAGCCGATGGATCCTAAAAATACGATAATGCTGATTACGATATATATCACCTGATTTGAATTCATTANAGCCGGATTCGACATACCTCCCGGAAGATTCGAGAACCCTGCATTGCAGAATGCCGACATGGAGTGGAAGATGGAGAACATTATCTGGTCATGTAACGACATCGCAAGCACGTTGTGGATTGACAGCCATATAAAAACAGCCCCGATCGCTTCTATAGCTATAGTGAAAAGAAGAATGTAGAGCAGGGTGGGAAGGAGTGAGTTGATGGACTTGGTGTAAATCATGTCTTTGACCATCAATTGGCTGTAGATCGAAGTGTTGCCGCTGAAAAACAGCGCAAAGAAGCTCGTGAATGTCATGACTCCGAGCCCGCCTATCTGAAAGAGCATCGCAAGCACAATAATACCCAGCGGGGTGAACGTGGAGGGTATGTCGATAGTGGTCAAGCCGGTAATACACACCGCGCTCGTGGAAACAAACAGGGCGTCGATAAAATCAATATGAACATAGGTGCATCTCGGCATCATAAGTAGAAATGCTCCGGTGAAAATACATATGAGGAAGCTGCATGAGAGAATAAGCGAGGGATTGGTGCGCTTGCTCATTATTGACATGATTCCATAGCTCAGCGCCACTACGGAATAGGCAAATAAAGATATGAGTAGGAATTTGTTGCTGTATACAATCTTCGACAGCCATGGTATCCATGGATTTTCGGGATGAGGGTAGAAATAAGGGATTAGAGTGGCGGCTATGGCAAGTCCGACGATTATTTTTATGGGTCGTGTTTCCTTTATGTTTTTTCGCAGATGGAAAATCAGGTTGAAAATGACATTTATAATGAAAATGCCTTGAATCAGGTGGAAGTATTGAAACATGGTCGTAATGCTCATGCGGTCATGGTCGTAACCGGNGNAGACGATAAGCATTATTATGCACAANACCGAGGCTACGAATACTATGCCCGACAGTCCGAATGTTATGTTTCGGATGACAGTGTTGTATTGCTTGGTCTTGCGTTCCCAATGCATCAGAGTTTCTCTGATTTTCTGCATGATGCGTTTTGGGGTCAGCTTAATAAAATTCATGTTTCAAATAAGAATAATTGGTTCAACTCCGCCAATACCATGATTTTTTGGCGGAATGTTATTCAGTTACAAAGATAATAACTAAATTTGTAATAAAAATAATTCAAAACAGATTAACCTATGGCGGAAAATACCGAAGAAGAAAAAGGCGGATTAAATTTCGTTGAGCAAATCGTCAGTGATGATTTGGCGGCAGGCAAGAACGGCGGACGGCTTAACACCCGTTTCCCGCCCGAACCTAACGGATACCTTCATATAGGTCATGCCAAAGCTATATGCATGGACTTCGGAATTGCTGAAAAATTCGGAGGAACTTGCAACTTGCGTTTTGATGATACGAATCCATCTAAAGAAGATGTNGANTATGTNGATTCNATNCGNGAGGATATNCANTGGCTCGGNTTTGACTGGGGNNACCGNGAATATTATGCANNNGANTATTTCCCNCAGCTTTNNGANCTNGCNNTNNGNCTNATCAAAGAAGGCAAGGCATACGTGGACCACCAGACTTCCGAGCAGATAGCGGAACAGAAAGGTACTCCCACTCAGCCGGGAGTCAACAGCCCTTATCGTGATCGTCCCATTGAAGAGAATCTCGACCTTTTCATGAGAATGAATGCAGGCGAATTTGATGAAGGAACTTATGTGTTGCGTGCTAAAATCGACATGGCTTCGCCCAATATGCACTTCCGTGACCCTATAATGTATCGTATTATCAAGTATCCCCATCATAGAACCGGAACCACATGGAAAGTCTATCCCATGTATGACTTCGCGCATGGGCAGAGCGACTATTTCGAGGGTGTGACTCATTCGATTTGTACACTTGAGTTTGTTCCTCATCGTCCCTTGTATGAGTATTTTGTCAAGGAGCTTGCTGATGAATCCTATTGCCCAAGACAGATTGAGTTTAACCGGTTGAATCTCACTTATACTGTGATGAGCAAGCGAAAATTACTGCAGCTTGTCAAGGAAGGACTGGTGTCGGGTTGGGATGATCCCCGCATGCCGACTATATCAGGTATGCGTCGTCGCGGTTTCACTCCGCGCTCTATCCGCAATTTCGTTGATATGATCGGTTATACGAAAGTTGAGGCGCTCAACAGCATTTCACTCCTTGAATATGCCGTTCGTGAAGATTTGAATAAGATTTCTACACGAGTTATGGCGGTGATGAACCCCGTCAAGGTGGTCATTACGAATTATCCGGAAGACAAGGAAGAGATTGTTGAAATGGAGAATAATCCGGAAAATCCTGAAGCCGGAACCCACAAGATGCCGTTCTCTCGCGAGATTTATATCGAGCGTGATGACTTCATGGAGAATCCTCCGAAGAAGTTCTTCCGTCTTGCTCCCGGCGGAGAGGTGCGACTGAAAGGCGCTTACATTATAAAATGTGAGGATGTAAAGAAGGATGCCGACGGTAATATTGTAGAGATTCATTGCACATATGATCCCGATACACTTAGCGGAATGCCGGGCAGCATGCGCAAAGTGAAAGGAACATTACACTGGGTGTCGGCGGCTCATGCTAAAGATGCCACTGCAAGGCTGTATGACCGTTTGTTCTCGGTCGAAAATCCGGCAGAGGAAAAGGATCGCGATTTCCGTGACATGCTTAACCCCGATTCTCTTAAAGTTGTTGAGGGTATAAAGGTTGAACCGTTCCTTGCTGAGACAGCTGCTGTTGGCGATCATTTCCAGTTCCAGCGCATAGGGTATTTTACGTTGGATCCTGACAGTAAGGATGGAAATTTGATTTTCAACCGCACTATCCAGCTAAAGGATACTTGGGAAAAGATTCAGAAAAAATAGACTGACACCGATGGATGCCGAGATGGAAGAGGTGAAGAAATTGTACATTAGTTTCAGGAAGTCATTGCTTGAAGGGGATATTGAGAAGTTCTACGATGAAGTGGATCTTCTTAATATCTATGACTTTGCTGTTGACGAAAATGATCTTTTCGTGCAATTTGAAATTCTACGTCTTGCAGCCCGCGCATTTCCTGAAAGTCCTGAATTCGGCTCAAGAGGAGCTTTTTTCTTAAAAGATGTCCTCGATGATTCCGACGGAGCAAGAGCATTGGCTGCGCAGCATAAGGAGGATTCTTTCGCATGGGCGATGTTGAATCTGACTTTTGAGGCTGATGCCGACGCTGTTAGAATCGGCATAGAGAATGCTCTTCGCCATCGCGGAATGCTGGAGGATGACGATGTGCTCCGATTGATAGATCTCTGTGACGAGTATAAATTGCAGGATTGGGCGTATGATAATTATGAGAAAATCTTGTCATTGTGCGCTTATCCCGATACTTTTTTATTGGAGCTTGCGGAACTTTTCTACAATCAGGGTGTCTATGACAAGGCAATCGTTCTGTTGGAACGGTTGACCGAGATACAGCCGTTCAACGCCATTGTTTGGTCCCGGCTTGCCGACACGCAGGCGCTTAACCGCAATCTTGACGGCGCTCTTTCGGCGGTGGATTATGCGATTGCTATTGACCCCGACAAGACTGAGTATCGGGTGCAACGCGTGAGGCTGAAATATTACTGCGGAACTCCGTCCGACAAGGATATGGCTCAGCTCTACGACGTATTGGATAAAGAGCCGTGCAATATGGATTCTATCAACATCCTGTTTGCCATCATGATTGATCGGGGAGAATATTCCAAAGTTATCGATATGATG
This sequence comes from Bacteroidales bacterium, assembly GCA_009177195.1. Taxonomy (GTDB): domain Bacteria; phylum Bacteroidota; class Bacteroidia; order Bacteroidales; family Muribaculaceae; genus Muribaculum. The sequence goes on from WFMA01000060.1 coordinate 8,496, forward strand.
TTTCAGCGGCTTGATGAATGTCGGGAAGACGCAGTGGCTATTGATATTGCTGAAAAGTTGTTCCTGCTGAATAATCGCCAGGTAGTAAAACGGGTGATTGACGATTATTTCGTCAACGGCACTCTTGTTGTGCCTGACAAGATGGCTTGGGCTCAACGCCAGTTCCGAAACGGATGTTATGCTGCATGTGCCGAAATTATATTGTCGTTGATGGGTGCTCCCCTTGACCGCAGTGTTTGGGACATGCTGTTTGAGAGTCTTTATCGCATTAAGGATTATAATAAGCTCGCTGACATCTTCATTGATCCCGATTATGGAGTCAGAGCGGTTTATAAGGATACGGAAGAGGCATTGTTTCCGATGTTTATTATCTCGCTTGCGTTGATTCGCACGGAACATAGTGCCGAGTTCCGAGAGGTTGCTGAATTTTTAATAGATGACCGTCCTGTGATAGTCGAAGATTTCAAACAGCGTCTTGCTGTGAGCGCTGCGTTCAGCATTCTTCATGCGTTAATGCAATTTTTGTCAAACGGGACCGATTTCGATATCGATGCGTTTGATCCGTTTACTGAATAATTTTTAGAAAGAATAGAAATGTCAAGGGGCGCAGTTGTAAAAGACGGCGCCCCTTGTTTATTTATTGGAGGGAATTGTTCAATAGATAGAGGCTTTGAGTCGCTCGACTGCGGCAGTGAAATTGTCGGGGCAGGCTTCAAGGCATTTGATGAAGAATGATCCGATGATGGCTCCCGAGGCATATTCACATGCTTGCGACATGGTGGTTTGATTTGAAATGCCGAATCCGATAAGTCGTTTATGGGTGAGATCCATTTTTGCAATCTTCTTGAAATAGTCAAGTTGCTCCTCGTTGAATCGGTCACGTGTGCCGGTCGTTGATGCCGCCGATACCATGTAGATGAATCCTGAGCAATTCCGGTCGATGAGGTGTATGCGCTCCTCCGATGTTTCAGGAGTGATGAGCATGATCATTGGAATGTCGTATTTGTCACATAACGGCTTGTACAACCTGAGGTACTCGTCAAAGGGCAAATCGGGAATTATCATTCCGTCGATACCGACTTCTTTACATTTGATAAAAATCTCCTCGATACCATATTGCAGGATAGGATTCAGGTAGCCCATCAGAACAAACGGGATGTCGGTCAACTTTCTCGCTTCCTTTACTTGATCAAGTAGCGAAGCAAGTGTTATGCAATTGCGCAGGGCTATCGTTGAACTGTGCTGGATGACCGGTCCGTCAGCCATCGGGTCGGAGAACGGAACGCCTATCTCAACCATGTCGATGCCGCCATTGGAGAGAGCGTCGATGATGGATACGGTTGATTCGAGAGTGGGATATCCGGCAGTAAAGTAGACGGAAAGTATGTTATTTTGTTTTCTCCCAAAAAGGGACTGAATTCGGTTCATGTTCGTTAAATTTACGTAGTGATACTATGAAATTAATTAGTTTGCTTAGATTTTTGAGCCCGGGTTTGATTTCAAACCGGCTGTTGATGTCGATACCAGCCATTCCGGGGCGCATCGCTTCGACTATTGCATCGATATCGTCAGGTCCTATGCCGCCGCTCAGAAGATAGGGTGTTTCGAGTGGGTAGTCATTTAATATGCTCCAGGAAAATTTTTTCCCCGATCCTCCGTGTGACTCGCATTTGTAGTCAAACAGGAACATGTCGACGTCGTTGTCATAGCGCTTGATCGAGTCCCAGTCAGTCTCTTCGTCATTAAGACCTATTGCCTTGAAGACTGTTAGCCCATTAGATCGCAATTGACGGCACAGTTCAGGAGATTCATTGCCGTGGAGCTGTACTATTTTGAAACCATGGGTGTGGCACAGATTCATGATTTCATCAAAATCTTTATCGACTGTCACTGCCACCGGACGAATGAATTCGGGGAGATTCTTGATGATGTCGGGCGAAATGCCTTGAGCGTTTCTTGGCGAGGCATCATGGAAAATGAATCCCATGAGCATTGGAACAAGAGATGCCACTTCTGCGATGTTTTCAGGATCGCGCATGCCACATATTTTTATCATCATGTCGGCATGACGCGGAGTTTCAGTGCGTTGCATTTATAAAGTTTTTTAGGGCAATGCCCGGTTTTTGATGTCTCATGAATGACTCTCCGATAAGGAATCCGCGATACCCTTTTGATCTTAGGGCTTTAAGCTGTGCGATGTCAGTCAGTCCGCTTTCCGCTACTTTTACGATGTTTTCAGGAAGATGGCTGATCATTTCGTCAGACATAGCGGTGTCGGTTGCGAAAGTGGATAGGTTGCGGTTATTCACTCCGATCATGTCTACTCCCGGGATAGTTTTGTCAAGTTCTTCTTTGCCATGCAACTCAAGAAGCACTTCAAGATTCAGCGAGTGGGCATAGTCGGTGAATTTGATGATTTCGTCAAAAGACAGTATTGATGCGATGAGAAGGATGGCGTTAGCTCCGTAGAATGCAGCCTCAAGAATTTGCATCGGGTCAATGATGAATTCCTTTCTCAACAACGGTTGGGCCGGTGCGGAGGCTCTTGCTTCGGCAAAATCGTCAAGAGACCCGCCGAAGAACGGAGTGTCGGTGAGGATGGAGCAACATGCCGCACCGTTTTTAGCATATTCGGGCACGATTTCCGATGCTATCGCCATGGGGTGTATGTCGCCGCGTGAAGGCGAGCGACGTTTAAATTCCGCAATAATGCCAATGGGATCATTAATCAAGCTGTCGCTGAATGAAATCTTTTTTTCCGATGCTTTTGTAAAGCGGGACTTATAGCAGTCATAGACGCCGGTGGAGTATTTGGCTTCAACCTCCCGCTTTTTGTTGTCCACTATAATATCAAGAATATTTGCCATCTCAATGTCATTTGTTNAGTTCGNNGAATTTATTGANCGCGCNGNNCNNGCTTCCTGATGANNTTNAATAGGTTNCCTGATNGACGGCTTCACGCAGGGACAGTTCGGGCTCAAGAGTGCGTATGGCGAATGCCGAGTTGGCTATGACGCAGTCATGCTGCGCCTTTGTCGCTTTGCCCGACAACACGTTGTCAAATATTATTGAAGCCTCTTGGATGGTGTCGCCTCCGTATAGACTCTCCTGACTGTAGCGTTCCCATCCGAGTTCTTCGGGGGTGTAGATTGCTTCCCCTTCGGGAGAAGAAACTTTGAACTGGGATGTAAGGGAAATTTCGTCATAACCGTCAAGAGAGTGGACAATAGTACATTGTATGCCATCACGTTGGGCGATATATTCATATAGTCTCATCAATTTTAGATTATACACACCCAATAGCTGATGTTTTGGCAACATCGGGTTGACAAGCGGACCGAGCATATTGAAAAATGTTCTGACCGCAAGCGCTTTCCTCACACCGCTCACGCTTTTAAGCGCCGGACTGAAAAACGGAGCATGAAGATAGCATACCCCCGACTCTTCAAGCGAGCGTTGCAACTTGTCAAGATCGGATGTAAATTTCACGCCANGGTTTTCAAGCACGTTTGACGCNCCGGATACGGAGCTTGCGCCATAGTTTCCGTGTTTTACAACTTTTCGACCTGTTCCGGCAACTACAAAGCAGCTTGCGGTGGAAATGTTGAACGTGTTTTTTCCGTCGCCGCCGGTACCGACGATGTCAATTGATTTCACGTTGCCGAAATCAACAGGAAGACGGCGTTCAAGTATTGCGTCACGGAAGCCTGTAAGCTCGTCGATAGTGATGCTCCTCATTAAATACACCGTCATAAATGCTGACAATTGGGAGTCATTATATTTTCCGTCGGNTATGTTTAAAAGCACTTCCCGANCCTCGTCGTGNGTGAGGCTTTTNTGCTCGAACATTTTATATAGTAAATTTTTCATTTTTGTATCATGTTATANATGTAGAATGGGGGTATTGCGCAGATTAATGACTTAACCAATTCTCGATGATTTTCATCCCGTCGGGAGTAAGAATGGACTCGGGATGGAACTGAACGCCTCGGATGTCATAGTGCTTATGGCGAATCGCCATTATTTCGTTGTCATCGCTTACAGCCGTTATTTCAAGTTCTTCAGGAAATGCTTCGGAATCAATCACCCATGAATGATATCGACCCACATCAAACCGAGACGTTAATCCGTCAAACAGATAGTCATCCTTTACTATGTTTATAGGCGTTTTAATGCCATGATAAACTTCACTTAGATTTCTGAGTTTGGCTCCGAATCTCTCTCCGATAGCCTGATGTCCGAGGCAGATTCCTAAAATTGGTTTTACTTCGGCATATTGACGCAGCGCTTCGGGCATCACTCCTGCTTCTGACGGAATCCCGGGTCCCGGAGAGATGATTATTTTGTCATAATCCTTGATGTCGTCCACGTTTATTTTGTCATTACGCAATACGGTGGGATTCACTCCAAGCTCTTTTACGGCATGGACTATATTATATGTAAAAGAGTCGTAATTATCGATGATAAGCAGTTTCATTTTCGACAGAGAGGGTTTAGATGTGGAAAGTTTCGGCGTAGTTGACAGCTTTTACAAGGGCTCCGAGTTTGTTGTTGGTTTCCTGAAGTTCATTTTCAGGGATAGAGTGGGCCACTATTCCGGCTCCAGCTTGTGAATAAAGCACATTGTTGTAGCTTAAGAAACTGCGTATAGTGATTGCCTGGTTGAGGGAGCCGTTTAATCCTATGTATCCGATACAGCCGCCGTAGGTCATACGGTTGTGNGGNTCTATTTCGTCAATGAGTTGCATNGCNCTCACTTTTGGCGCCCCGCTTAATGTTCCGGCGGGGAATGTGTTGGCATATAAACGATATATGTCGGCATNAGCCGGGAGAGTCGCTTTTACGCGNGACACCATGTGGATGACGTGGGAGTAGAATTGAATTTGACGCAGGAAGTCTATCTCCACTTTTCCGCCGCTGCGGCTCAAATCGTTGCGCGCAAGATCAACGAGCATTATATGCTCGGCATTCTCTTTTTCATCGGCGAGCAGTGCCTGCGCAAGTTCGTGATCCTTGGCATCATTGCCTGTTCGCTTGAAAGTTCCGGCGATAGGGTCGATATATGCTGTGCCGTTTTCAACTCTCAAGTGGGTTTCAGGAGAGGAACCGAACACTCTGAACGATCCGAAATCAAAATAGAAAAGATAGGGCGACGGGTTGACGCATCGCAAGGCGCGATAAACATTGAATTCGTCGCCCTCAAATTTTTGAGCGAATCGCCGCGACAGGACAATCTGGAAAACATCTCCGCGCAAAGCATGGGATATGCCTTTCTTCACCATTTCTTTATATTCGTCGTCGGTGATAGAAGATGTTGCGTCGCCGATGCTGCGGAAAGAATATTGCGCCACGTTGTTATTGCGGATAATGCTGACAAGCTCGTCGATTGATGACTCTTCATTAGGCGACAGATGCTCGTAAATCATCATCTGATTTTTATAGTGGTTCATCTTGATGACGTAGCGATACAGCATATATTTCATGTCGGGGATGCCTGAGAATATTTTGTCAGGTTTTGTTATATCGACCGCTTCGAAATATCTCACGGCATCGTATGCCGTGTAGCCAAACAGCCCGTTGACATCGGTTGTTGTTTCTCCAATGAGTTCAAATGAATTGATATAGTTTTTTAGCTCATCGATTACGTCCACGCCTTCTATGATTTTCTTTGTCAGCTTGCTGCCGTCGGGATACGTGCAGATGATCTCGTCGTTTATCACCGAGAATGATGCGATGGGGCATACACCGATGTAGCTCACCGAGTTTTGCGAGGTGTGGTAGTCGGAACTTTCAAGGAGAGCCGACATTGGATAGAGATCTCTTATTTTTAGGTAGATTCCGACCGGGGTTTCCATGTCGGCTGGAATTACCAGTGACTTTATGTTGAGTTTATGCTTCATGTTTCTATAATGTTATTTCGTCCTTATGAGTCATATAAGTGTGCATGTCTTTGTCTCCTCGTCCGGAAACATTTATTACTACCACGTCGTCGGGTTTGAATTTCTTTTGGTCAAGCACGGCAAGCGCATGTGCCGATTCAAGTGCTGGGATTATGCCTTCGATGCGGGTGAGTCGGAATGCTGCATTGAGAGCTTCAGCATCGGTCACGGCAACCACTTCGCTTCTTTTTGAGGTGGCGAGATAGGCGTGGAGCGGTCCCACTCCGGGATAATCCAATCCGGCGGAAATAGAGTAGGGTTCTATTATCTGTCCGTCGGGAGTCTGCATGAGCATCGTTCTTGAACCGTGTATAATCCCTTCCGTGCCGGCTTGCATTGTTGCTGCTGTCATTCCTGTCTCGATTCCAAGACCTGCAGCCTCGGCGGCTATCAGATTGACTGAAGGATTGTCGATGAAGTGGTAGAATGCTCCGGCTGCGTTGCTGCCGCCTCCTATACATGCTATCACGTAGTCGGGATTTTCTCTGCCTATGTGTTCTTTGAGCTGCTTTTTGATTTCTTCGCTTATGACCGACTGGAAGTATGCCACCATTTCAGGGTAGGGGTGGGGACCTACGGTGCTTCCAATCACATAGAAACTGTCGGGGTTGCAACACCAGGCTCTTATCGCTTCGTTGGTGGCGTCTTTAAGCGTCATGTTTCCTGAAGTCACGGCTTCGACTTTCGCACCCAGCATTTTCATGCGTTCAACATTGGGCTGCTGTCTTTCTACATCGGTCTTGCCCATGTAGACCGTGCAATCGAGTCCCATTAACGCGCAGACTGTGGCGGTTGCCACTCCATGTTGTCCGGCTCCGGTTTCTGCGAGAATCTTGGTTTTTCCCATTCTCTTTGCAAGAAGGACTTGACCGATCGCATTATTGATTTTGTGGGCGCCGGTATGGTTAAGGTCCTCTCGTTTCAGATATATGTTGGTGCCGTAGTGCTTGCTGAGCCTGTCGGCATAATATAGTGGCGAGGGACGCCCCACATAGTCTCTAAGTAGTTGATGGAATTCATTCTGAAATTCCGGAGTGTCGACGTAGGTGTAGTATGCCTCGGTAAGTTTTTCGACATTGCGGTGAAGGATTTCGGGGATGTAGGCTCCGCCGAAAGTTCCGTAAAAACCGGCATCGTCTACCGGCAGTCCGTGGTGGTTGATAGTGAACATTGCTTATTTAATGATTTTTATATTCAAAAAAAGAGCCATCGAATTTTCGATGGCTCAGTATAGGTTTAACTAATAATAGGTACTGGTGCATGAATTATTGCCATCGATAGTTATTACCGATGAGCCACCAATAACGATTATATGTAGATATATTCTTCATTCTCTTAGTTTAGTGTTGCAAATTTAGATATAAAATTTAATTTGACAAACAAATTGCCAAAATTTTTTCAAAATGAACAAATTTGAGGGCATGGATGTTTTAAATAGTGAAAAGGATATAGAAAAGGTTTTCTGTTTTGTTGGAATATATTAATGCCCGGGCAGTCGTGACAGACTCCCCGGGCATATCTTTTTCCGATAGAGGGCTATTCTATTTAGAATTCGTAGTCAACGCATGCGCGCGACTCCTTGTTTGCGCTTATAATGGATGCGGCTGCGATATGGGCGGGATGTTTTGCATATTTTTCGACATCAGCCATCGTTGGCACGATTGCGGTCAATACGACATCCCAGTCCTCTGCGGGATTTTCGTTGATTCCAACTTCCATAGATTCTAACACGTCGATTTTATCAGGAAGTTCCATGAGAGCGTTCTTGAACGATTCCGCAATAGCTTTGCGTTCTTCTTCTGTCCCTTTTAGACGGAAGGTGACTATATGTTTTACCATCGGTGGATGTTATTTATTTAGCATAAAGTTTTTCGCGAGCTGCCGCCACTCGTTCGTCAGTGATATAATCGTCATAATCCATCATCTTGTCAATGATGCCGTTGGGCGTGAGCTCAATGATGCGATTAGCGATTGTCTGGATGAATTCGTGGTCGTGAGATGCGAATAAAATATTGCCCTTAAATCCTTGAAGAGTGTTGTTGAACGCTTGAATTGATTCAAGGTCAAGATGGTTGGTGGGCGAGTCGAGAATGAGGGTGTTGGCATCCTTCATCATCATTTTTGCAATCATGCAACGCATTTTCTCGCCTCCCGACAGAACCGACGCCTTTTTCATCACTTCTTCTCCCGAGAAAAGCATTTTTCCGAGGAAGCCTTTAAGGTATATCTCGCTTGAGTCGTCGCTCCACTGCGCCAGCCAGTCGACAAGGTTCATGTCGGTGTTGAAGAATGCCGAGTTGTCGAGAGGCAGATAGGCTGTGGTGATGGTTNNTCCCCATTCAAACGATCCCGCANCGGGTTTGCGGTTGCCGGTNANGATCTCAAAAAGGGCGGTCATTGCGCGGGGATCGTGGCTAAGGAATGCGACTTTGTCTCCNTTTTCAATTTGGAAATTCACATCATTGAACAGGACTTCGCCGTCAATTGACGCTGAAAGACCGTGTACTTCAAGGATTTTGTTGCCTGGTTCGCGTGACGGGGTGAATATTATGCCCGGATAGCGCCGTGATGAGGGTTGGATCTCCTCTACATTCAGCTTTTCAAGCATCTTTTTGCGCGAGGTGGTCTGCTTTGACTTCGCTACATTGGCTGAGAAGCGCTGAATGAATTCGAGCAACTCTTTGCGCTTTTCTTCAGCCTTTTTGTTCTGTTGCTGCTGCTGGCGCAAAGCCAACTGTGATGACTCGTACCAGAAACTGTAGTTTCCTGCAAACAGAGTCATTTTGTTATAATCGATGTCAAGAGTGTGGGTACACACCGAGTCGAGGAAGTGGCGGTCGTGGGACACGACAAGCACGGTATTTTCAAATTTTGACAGATAATCCTCAAGCCAGGCTACGGTTTCGAGGTCGAGGTCGTTGGTAGGCTCGTCGAGAAGCAGGTTGTCGGGGTTGCCGAAGAGGGCTTTTGCGAGGAGCACTCTCACTTTCTCGTTTCCGCTCATGTCTTTCATGAGCATGTGGTGTTTCTCCTCTTTTATTCCAAGTCCGCTCAACAATGCGGCAGCGTCGCTTTCCGCATTCCATCCCTCAAGCTCGGCGAATTTTTCTTCAAGCTCAGCGGCGCGAACGCCGTCCTCATCCGAAAAATCCTCCTTGCAATATATAGCGTCTTTTTCTTTCATTATGTCCCATAACACGGTGTGTCCTTGAAGAACAGTGTCGAGAACTGTGCATTCATCAAATTTGAAGTGGTCCTGTTCGAGAACTGACATGCGCTCGCCAGGTCCCTGGGTTATGGTTCCGTGGGTGGGTGAGAGCTGATCGCTGAGAATGCGCATCAGTGTCGATTTTCCTGCCCCGTTAGCGCCGATGATGCCGTAACAGTTGCCGGGTGTAAATTTTAGATTGACGTCCTGAAATAATACGCGTTTACCGAATTGCTGGGTTAAATTATTGACCGCTATCATGTTATAACTGTTGAAATATATTGTTTCGCAAAATGTGACTGCAAAGTTACGAATTATTTGCCGAAGTGTTGTAATTTTGTGGCTCTGATAATTAATATTTAATACGTTATGGTTATACAACGCTGGCAGTCGGTACTGCTTTTTTTTGCNGGACTTGCAATATGTCTTTTTGCATTTCTCCCTGTGTGTGATGTCGTTTTTCCTGACGCAGTTGTTTCAAGCGGGCTGAAAAGCGCGCTTCCGCTTTTCATTCTGGACCTTTTAGTGGGATTGCTGATGTTCATCTCCATTTTTCTATACGGCGATTTGAAATTGCAGAAGAAGGTGATTGTTATAGCTGATATCCTCTTAATTGTGCTGATTNCCGGATGCTTCTGTTATTATGGAAATATTGAGAATGCGGTTGGCTCGGTTTGGAATTGGAGTGTAGCGTTGCCTATCCTGTCGCTGTTTCTCAGCGTGTGGGGATATCGTCGCATAAAGGCTGACGAGAACACCCTTAAAAGCTACGATCGCATTCGTTGACGCTTTGATTCGCTGCTGAAAAAAAAGGCTGTAAAAATTTGAAATTAAGTTAATTCCGTGACCTGTTTTAAACTTGCGGTTGTTTTTAAGTCATATATTACGTGTGAAATTTATTAACGGCTTAATTTTATAATTATGAAAAAAACACTTTTTGCAGCCATATTTTTAGGNGCTTCGATGCTTACGTTTAATGCATCGGCTCAAAATCAGAAAAAGGATAGTGCGGGAGCTAAATGTCCCAACACGGAATGTGCCGCAGGTAAATCCGATTGCAAAGGTATTGTACCCCCTGCCGGAAAGATGAAGAACTTCAACCCGTTTATCGGCACAACAATTACTCCCGAGCAACAAGCCAAACTTGACCAGCTCAATAAGGATCGCGCGGAAAAGAAAGCTGCCGCTAAGGAGCAGAGACAGAAAACCAAGCAGATGAACGACTCGGTTCGCCGAGCTGAAAAATTGGACTATCTCCGTCAAGTGAAGGATATAATAGGTCCTGACCAGTATGTGATTTTCCTTGAAAATATCGCCGTAGCCCAGCCTCAGCAGGGTAAAGCGATGAGGCCCGGCAAGGATGGCGCTGTAAAGTCTAAAATGGACAAGGGCGACAAGTCGAAAAAACNCAGTGATATGAAATCGCGCGATGGACGTGACAAGAATAACCGCAGTGACAAGAAGTAAATAGAATAGGCGTTTATATAGGCGAAAAGATGGATTTTGAACCTCTTTTCGCCTTTTCTTTTTGTTTGCTGCTTGCAAATTGCCAAAATTGGTGGGATTTTATTATGGAAAATTAGAAAAAATCCGGCTTTAATCTTCGTTATTCAAAATTATATTTTTATTTTTGCATATCTCATTCATTAATCTATATATCAAGATATGGATATCAATAATATCATGAATGCCCTTGAGGCAAAACACCCTGGAGAAAAGGAATATCTTCAGGCGGTAAAAGAAGTGTTGCTTTCAGTTGGTGATGTGTATAACAAACATCCCGAATTTGAAAAGGCGCGTATAATTGAAAGAATGGTTGAACCCGACAGAATTGTCACTTTCCGTGTAACATGGATCGATGATAAAGGTGATGTGCAAACCAACATCGGCTATCGTGTTCAGTTCAATAATGCAATCGGTCCGTATAAGGGTGGCATTCGTTTCCACGCATCGGTCAATCTGTCGATTTTGAAATTCCTTGGATTTGAGCAGACATTTAAGAATGCTCTTACCACTCTGCCAATGGGTGGAGCCAAGGGCGGCTCTGACTTCTCTCCGCGCGGAAAGAGCGATCGTGAAATCATGCGTTTCTGTCAGGCATTTATTCTCGGATTGTGGAAAAACTTAGGTCCGGACCGAGACGTGCCCGCCGGTGACATCGGTGTAGGAGGCAGAGAGGTGGGTTACATGTATGGAATGTACAAGAAATTGGTCGACGAGTGTACAGGAACCTTTACTGGCAAGGGGCTTGATTTTGGAGGCTCCCGCATTCGTCCTGAAGCAACCGGCTTTGGCGCTATTTATTTTGTAAATGACATGTTGGCTCGCAAGGGTGAATCGATCAAAGGCAAGACCGTTGCCGTGTCGGGCTTTGGTAATGTGGCTTGGGGCGCGACGCTTAAGGCGACTGAACTGGGAGCTAAAGTGGTGACAATCTCAGGTCCCGACGGTTATATCTATGATCCTGACGGAATTTCGGGCGACAAGATCGATTACATGCTTGAACTCCGCGCTTCAGGCAACGACATAGTTGAGCCTTATGCTGAGAAATATCCTAATTCCACNTTCTTCCCGGGACGTAAGCCTTGGGAGCANAAGGTGGACATCGCCCTTCCNTGCGCNACCCAGAACGAGCTTGATGGCGATGATGCCAAAATGCTTGTCGACAACAATGTAGAGCTCGTTGCCGAGGTCTCAAATATGGGCTGTACTCCTGAAGCTATCGATCATTTCATCGAAACACGCACCAGTTATGCTCCCGGAAAGGCGGTTAATGCCGGCGGTGTAGCCACTTCCGGTCTTGAAATGAGCCAGAATGCAATGCACCTTCAGTGGAGTGCGGAAGAAGTAGACCAGAAACTCCACACTATCATGGACGATATTCATGCACAGTGCGTTAAATATGGCACTGAGCCCGATGGATATATCAATTACATGAAGGGCGCGAACATCGCAGGGTTTATGAAAGTGGCTAATGCGATGATGGAACAGGGTATAATGTAAAGCCTGTTGATCCGATTTTTGACACATAGCGGCATGGGACCCTCGTGGTTTCCATGCCGTTTAATTTGTCCATTGTCTTAAAGAGCGGGGAGAGAGCTACGGTGGAGGCATTTCTTCGTTGCGTGGCGTTAGGAGTAGCGGTTTTAAAAATGTTTGGATTATTTGTTTTAAAGTTTGATTAAAGTGACTATCTTTGTATTTTAATTATTTTTATATTCATTTTTAAGATTGATTAGCCGATGAGAAAATGGCGTATCGAGGACAGTGCCGAGCTGTATAACATCAATGGATGGGGGCTCAAGTATTTCTCAATTAACGAGAAAGGGCATGTTGTGGTAACTCCGCGCGAAGGTTATGCGTCAGTCGATTTGAAAGATGTGATCGACGAGCTTCAGGTGAGAGATGTCGAGGCTCCCGTATTGCTGCGCTTTCCCGATATTCTTGATAACAGGGTTGAAAAAATTTCCCGTTGTTTTAAGCAGGCTGCCGAAGAATACAAGTATGAGGCGCAGAATTTTGTGATATATCCTATTAAGGTCAATCAAATTCGCCAGGTGGTGGAAGAGATAGTGAGCCATGGCAAGAAATTCAATATTGGACTTGAAGCCGGCTCAAAACCGGAACTTCATGCAGTTCTTGCCACCAATATCGCNGAGAANGCGCTCATTATATGCAACGGATACAAGGANAANGACTATGTAGAGCTTGCGTTGATGGCTCAGAAGATGGGTCGCCGCATCTANATCGTGGTTGAAAAGCANAATGAACTCGTNCTTATCGCTGAAGTTGCAAAACGTCTTGGAATACGCCCCAATATAGGTATCCGCATTAAGCTTTCCAGTTCAGGCTCAGGAAAATGGGAGGAATCGGGCGGCGATCAATCTAAATTTGGGCTTAACTCAAGCGAATTGCTGAAAGCTCTTGATTTCCTTGAAAAGAATCACATGGGCGATTGCTTGAAGCTGATTCATTTCCACATCGGTAGCCAGATAACTAAAATCCGCCGTATTAAAAATGCTCTTCGTGAAGCTACACAATTCTATGTGCAGCTAAGCAAGATGGGTTTTGGAATAGAATTTATCGATATAGGCGGCGGTCTCGGAGTGGACTACGACGGAACGAGAAGCTCGTCAAGTGAAAGTTCCATGAACTATTCCATACAGGAGTATGCCAACGACTCGATTTCCGCTCTGGTCGACGCTTGTGTCAAAAACGGATTGAAGCAACCTAACATAATAACCGAAAGCGGACGTTCGCTCACAGCCCATCATTCGATATTGATATTTCAGGTGCTTGCCACCACTTCATTGCCTGAATGGAATGACAAGGAAGAGGTGTCGGAGAAAGATCATGAATTGGCACGTGAACTGTATGATATATGGGATAAGCTGAGTCAGCCGAGATTGTTTGAAAGCTGGCATGACGCATTGCAGATTCGCGAAGAGGCGCTTGACTTGTTCAGCCTTGGTATGCTCGACTTGAAAACACGTTCCCAGATTGAGAAATTGTTCTGGTCGATTGCGAGAGAGGTTGGCGAAATAGCGTCCTCGATGAAGCATGCGCCCGAGGAGCTCAAAAAAATCTCCAAAATGTTGCCCGACAAATATTTCTGCAACTTTTCACTGTTTCAGTCTCTTCCCGACTCATGGGCAATCGATCAGGTATTCCCGATNATGCCTATCTCCCGTCTTGACGAGAAACCCACGCGAACAGCTACAATCCAGGATATAACTTGTGATTCGGACGGTAAGATTACCAATTATATATCCAATCACGGTACTTCCAATTCACTGCCCGTGCATCAGATAAAAGAAAAGGATGCGCCTTATTATATAGGTGTTTTCTTGGTCGGAGCTTATCAGGAGATTCTTGGCGATATGCACAATCTTTTTGGCGATACCAACGCTGTACACATCAATGTGTATAAAGACCGCTATGAGATTGACCAGATTATTTATGGAGAGACGGTTGATGAGGTGCTCGACTATGTGCAGTATAATCCCAAGCGTCTTGTGCGCAACGTGGAGACTTGGGTCACTTCGTCCATGAAAGCCGGNAAGATAACCCCCGAGGAGGGCAGGGAGTTCCTGAGCAATTACCGTTCCGGACTCTACGGCTACACTTACCTTGAAACGGATTGATAACAGCTGATTGAAATATGAGCAGATATTTTATGAGACTGTCATACAACGGAGCGCNATTCCATGGATGGCAGTCTCAGCCTAATGCCGTCAGCGTACAATCGGTCATCGAAGAGTCAGCTACACGAGTGTTTCGCCAGCCGGTTAAAATTACCGGCGCGGGAAGGACCGATGCCGGAGTGAACGCGCGCACGATGGTGGCACATTTTGATTTGACCGATGATTTGTCGATAGGAGTGAAGTCGATTGCCGGGNTGAACGCCCTGTGTGGTCCTGATATCGCAATTGAGGGTATTTGGAAAGTGCATGACGACGCTCATGCGCGGTTTGACGCTGTGGCGCGCACATATCATTACTATGCTCATTATGGAAAATCTCCCTTTCTGAACCGGTTCAGCTGGCAAGAGCCGCAAGCCGGGCTTGATTTTGAGCTGATGAACGATTGTGGAAGAATCTTGACAGAGACATCTGATTTTACGTCATTTGCTAAACTGCACACCGATAACAAAACGAATATATGCCATGTGACCGAGGCGCGTTGGGAGGAAATAGAAAACGGCAGGCATCGATTTGTCATTTCTGCCGACCGTTTTCTTCGAAATATGGTTCGTGCCGTCGTTGGCACTCTTGTCGAGGTTGGGAGAGGGAAGATGAGCGTTGAAGACTTTATAGAGGTTGTCGCCGCAAAAAATCGCTGTGCCGCCGGCGCTTCAATGCCTCCTCATCCACTCTTTTTGTGGGACATCAGGTATCCCTACGATTATTTAAAAAACGCCCTTGGAGAGTAGTTCTCTCGATGTCGGAGCAAGCAGTTCGCTGATTGTGTAATAAGGAACGCGTACATTGATGCTTCCGAGAGCATACGGACCGATATCATACGGATTGTAATGGAACACTACGTCCGTGCCTTCCAAATAAACATTGTGGGTCACGAATAATTGGTCGGTGAAAATTCCGTGCTCCTGCAAGCCTTCGATTGAAGATGCTGAATACTGTTCCATCAGTGTGCTCTTTATTTGAGCAAGAAGTGAGTCTTCATTGCCGGGAATAAAGATGTTATTGAATGTCAACGCTTCTCCCTTGTTCAGGTCATAGTTTATGTAGTGGGATTCTGTCGCGCCATGAGCACCGCCTGAATAGGTGTAGTTGGTGATTTTGTAAACAATATAGTCGGGGTTGAATGACTTGACTGTAGCGGAAGTCATTTTAGAATATACCATCGAGGGCTGGCTCTGCGGGATGCTGTCGACTGCGGTGATCTTAAATTGATCCATTCCTTCAGGACGTGATGCAGAAGTGGTTAATGCTGCGTCAATGCCTGCTATTACAGTGTCGGGGCAAAACACTTTAAGAAGTGAGTCCTGAAGCGGGGCAATGTTTTTTCCGCCGAGTTTTTCAGGCCATTCGATATAAAGTTGAACGCTGCTGTAGATTTTTAAAGAATCATCAAACAAAGCATCCTCTCCTTCGCAAATGAAGTTTTTTGACAGAGTTTTCACCGTCTGGCTCACTTCAAAATTTTTGATCGCAGGATTTACGGGATTGTTAGTCTCAGATGTTGGACTGCTACATGCGATGCCGCAAACGATGCTTCCGGCTGCCAGTGCTCCAATGATAAAAAGAGGGGCTTGATTGAATCTCATAAATGTGACTATTTGTTGTGATTTTTGAATAGAACACATGAATGCGCGATAAAGTTTAACGTAAATTCGGAAAAAATATCGAATATTGGGGAAATAATGCTCATTTTTCCATTTTCTGTAACCCGGAATGGATATTATCGGCTAAAATGGATATAAAATACGATAAAAAGGCTATTTTTTGATTAAAAACTAACATTTACAGCCGAAAAGTTTTATTATGTCAGATAAAAGTGCTTACTTTGCAGCAAAATTTGATAATCATTATTATTAATTAATACCTTTAAATTATGTCAGAAATTGCATCTCGAGTAAAGGCTATCATCGCCGACAAGCTCAATGTTGATGAAAACGAAGTAACCGACGCAGCAGAATTCACTAAAGATCTTGGCGCTGATAGCCTCGATACTGTAGAGCTTATCATGGAATTCGAGAAGGAATTTGAAATCACTATTCCCGATGATAAGGCAGAAGGCATTACTACAGTGAAAGATGCAGTAGCTTATATCGAAGCTGCTAAAGCCTAAGTAAAATTTCGAATATTCTTATTTATTTAAATGGAATTAAAGAGAGTTGTAGTAACGGGTCTTGGTGCCATCACTCCCCTGGGCAATGATGTAGAAACTACATGGAAAAATGCCGTCGACGGAGTGAGCGGAGCTGCTCCTATTACGCATTTCGATGCCTCTAAATTCAAAACACAGTTTGCGTGTGAGGTGAAGGGCTTTAACCCTGAAAAGATCGGAGACCGTAAAAAGCTCCGTCAGCTTGACCTTTATGCCCAATATGCGCTTGACGCTGCTGAACAGGCAGTTGCCGACTCAAAATTGGAAGAGGACAAGAACCTTAACAAGGACCGTGTTGGTGTTGTTATTGCTGCCGGTATCGGCGGTCTTCACACCTTTNAAGAANANGCTGGATATTATGCTATGCATCAGGATGCAGGACCTAAATACAATCCTTTCTTCATTCCTAAGATGATTGCTGATATCGCATCAGGACATGTGTCAATGAAATATGNNTATCATGNTNCTAATTTCGGTGTGGTTTCAGCATGTGCATCATCTACCAACGCATTGATTGACGCATTCAACTTGATTCGTTTGGGTAAGGCTGACGCTATAGTTGCCGGTGGCGCTGAAGCGGCAATATACCCTGCCGGAGTGGGCGGCTTCAATTCAATGCACGCTCTTTCAACTCGCAACGACAGTCCTGAGACTGCATCTCGTCCTTTCAGCAAGTCCCGCGATGGATTTGTGATGGGTGAAGGTTCTGCGGTGTTGGTGCTTGAAGAACTTGAGCATGCCAAAGCGCGCGGCGCGAAAATCTACGCTGAAGTTGTTGGCGGAGGAATGTCTGCCGATGCTTATCACTTGACAGCTACCCATCCTGAAGGTTTGGGCGCTAAGCTTGTGATGAAGAACGCGCTTGAGGATGCAGGAATGAAACCGGAAGAGATTGATTATGTGAATGCTCATGGAACATCTACTCCTGTTGGAGACCTCTCGGAGGTTAAAGCCATAAAGGAGGTATTCGGTGACCATGCTTATGACATGAACATCAGTTCCACCAAGTCAATGACCGGACATCTTCTTGGCGCTACAGGAGCTCTTGAGGCTCTTTTCTGCGTGAAGTCGGTGCAGGAAGACATCGTTCCTCCCACAATCAATCATGATCCGGAGGATATGGATGAGGAAATTGACTACAATCTTAACTTTACATTTGATAAAGCTCAGAAACGCACTGTAAATGCCGCTCTATCCAATACTTTTGGTTTTGGTGGTCACAATGCGAGCATTATTGTAAAGAAATATGCTGAATAAATAAATTNTGCATATANATGAAAAAGTCGCGATATNAATATCGCGACTTTTTTATTNTGTTTAATCGAGGGTTTGTACTCCGCCTCCGTTCACCATCAATGTCTGTCCGCTCACCCAAGCCGATATNGGGGATGCGAAATACAGCACGGCTCCTGCAATGTCGGAAACCTCGCCGAGNCGTTTGAGNGGNGTGTGNGCAAGCATNTTNGCTTCGATTTCGGGTGTCAGTACNGAGGCAAGCGCCCGTGTTTTTGTTGCGCCCGGTCCNATATTGTTAATGCGTATNCCCATAGGACCNTAGTCATAGGCGAGATTTGATGCAAGATGGTTGAGCGCGGCTTTTGAAGAGCCGTATATAGCCATGTTAGGGTCATTATTAATGCTGCTCATGGATGTTATGTTGATNATGCTGCCATAACCCGATTTCTGCATATAAGGAGCTGCGAGCTTGCATAGTTGCCACGGCGCGAACACATTGATGGCGTAGATGCGTTCTACATAACTGCGGTCTATTTTGAATGGGTTTTCCCTTCCTCCGCCACCTAAGCCGGCATTATTCACCAGGATGTTTACCGTTCCATAGAGCTGAACGGTTTTGTCAATCAGGTTTGTGAGGTCGTCTTCCAATAGTACGTTGCATTCTACTGCCGACGCTTGTCCGCCTGCTGCGATGATTTCTTTTGCTGTTTCAGTGGCTTTCTCGATTGAGATGTCGCTTGCTACAACTGACGCTCCTGCGGAGGCGAGAATCAATGCCGATGCTTTGCCTATACCGTCGCCGGCTCCGGTTACGACGGCAACCTTTCCGGTTAAATCCAATAACTTGTATGTGTCCATAGAATGAGGGTTAGATTGTTTATTGTGTAAACGTCGGGCGATGACTTTCGGTTCGGATGACTGGAAGATATATAAAAAGCAGGCATCTGAAAACAGATGCCTGCTCATATAGCATTTTGAATATATTCAGTTAGCTTAAAATGCCGTTTTTGCGGAACACTTTTTCTATCTTCTCCAAGCCTTCTGCTACTTGTTCTTTAGAATGAGTGGCCATCAGTGAGAAGCGAATCAAAGTGTCCTGTGGAGCCACGGCGGGAGAAACAACAGGATTTACAAACACACCTTCGTCAAAGAGGTCGCGGGTCACCTTGAATGTCTTGAAGTTGTCGCGGATATACAAGGGGATGATAGGAGTGGAGGTATTGCCGATTTCGCATCCCATCTGACGGAACCCGTCAAGGGCGAAATTTGTCACTTTCCACAAGTTTTCCTGAATTTCGGGCTCGCTCTCCATGATATCAAGAGCTGCCATTACCGCTGCGGTAGAGGCGGGGGTGATGGATGCGGTGAAGATATAAGAGCGAGAGTGGTGACGGAGGAAGTTGGTGATTTCTTTGTCGGTTGCGATGAAGCCGCCAAGAGAAGCAAACGATTTACTGAATGTTCCCATAATCAGATCCACGTCATTGGAAACACCGAAATGGTCGCATACGCCGCGTCCGCCTTTTCCGAAAACTCCAATTCCGTGAGCTTCGTCAACCATCACTGTAGCGTTATATTGCTTTGCAAGACGCACGATTTCGGGAAGATTTGCAACATCGCCCTCCATCGAANAGACGCTGTCGGTGACGATTNATTTAANTTTATCGGGGTCGCATTTTTTAAGCTGCGCTTCCAACGACTCCATGTCGTTGTGCTTATATTTAAGNAATTGTGAGAATGAAAGGCGGCGGCCTTCAATAATTGAGGCATGGTCTTGTTCATCAAGAAGAATATAGTCTTCGCGACCGGTGAGAGTTGAAACAACTCCGAGGTTCACACCGAAACCGGTTGAGTAAATCATGGCGTCTTCTTTTCCAACATAGGCAGCCAAGCGAGCTTCAAGTTCTTTGTGGATGTCGAGTGTGCCGTTAAGGAACGGAGAGCCGGCGCAACCGGTTCCATATTTCTTAATAGCCGCTATCGCTGCTTCTTTCACTTTGGGATGATTGACCAGCCCTGTGTAGCAGTTAGAACCGAACATGAGAACTTTCTTTCCATTGATNANAACCTCAGGGTNNTGTTCGNTTGAAATAGCGNGGAAGTAAGGATAGACTCCCGCAGCTTTAGCCTTCTGAGGTTCCTGGTACTTGTCCAATTTAGCTTGTAATAGCTTCATAATATATTCAATAGCGTTTCTGTTGTTGCGATGTCAATGTTTTTAATAGACAGATATCTTATTAAAATACAGGCTGCAAAGTTAGTAAAAATATGTAATAAATCTACAATATTGATTAACAAACGAAGCCCCGTTTCAACTTTTTAACTGTTGATGAACTTTTCCGCTTCCTGCCGGCGCATTTCATCTTCCGACGGAGTGTGTTCCGTCTTTATTTTCAGCTTAACTTCGTCAAAACCCCTGCCATACACTCCATTAACATTGCCTTGAGTGATGAAAGCGTCTTTGTCAATCGCTTTTATTATACGGAAGATATTGACCGATTCTATTTTGCGGCACATGACAAGAAGGACTTTGACTTCGTGCTTCGTGTACCATCCCATGCCGTTGAGCACTGTGCAACCGCGGTGGGCGACATTGTTGATGGCATCGGCGATTTCCTCCCATTTGCTCGAGATAATGGTAAACTGCACCGCTTGCCGGTTGCTGTTGATGATTTGATCACACATGAACGATGCGAGAAATGTAACCACGAAGCCATATACGACTTTGTCGATCTGGTGGAAAAGCAGGAAGCTGGACGATATGATAGTGAAGTCGCAATAAATCATCATTCGGCCTATCGATACGTTGCTCTTTTTTGATACCATCGCAGCTACGATATCGGTTCCTCCCGTGCTGCCGTTGTGGATGAACACAAGCCCTATTCCAACGCCACACAGGAATCCTCCTAAAAGGATGTTCATAAATGTTTGTTGCTGGATGAGAGGTTCGGGGAAAAGCGGTTGTAGTATACCGATGAAGAGCGCCAGAAACGTGGCTCCGAATATGGTGCGGATCACGAACTGTTTGCCGACCACGCGATATGCTATTGCAAGCAGGGTGAGGTTGAGCGTATATGAGGATATGGCGACCGGGATTCCCGTAGTGAAGTATATGAGCGATCCTAAACCGGCAAGTCCGCCGATCACTACTTTTTCAGGAAGCACAAAGGCGGTGAAACCGAATGCGTAGCAAAAAAGACCTAAAATTATGAACAAATAGTCCTTAGAGGAGATAAGAAGTGATTTGCCTGTTAGCTTCATGTGAATCGTGAATTGGTAATGCAAATTTATTAAAAAGTAAAGAATAAGAAAAAGGGGAACGCCTGAAATTTTTGGCGTTCCCCTTTTTCTTGTTTAAATTGCCTTATGCCTGATTAGTCTTGGCATTTAGCTTTAATAAATTCGCGATTCAAGCGAGCGATGTTGCTGAGCGAAATGCACTTTGGGCATTCAGCCGCGCAAGCTCCTGTATTGGTACAGTTGCCGAATCCAAGTTCATCCATTTTGTTTACCATAGCGCGAGCGCGGCGAGCGCGTTCAACCTGACCTTGCGGCAGGAGCGCGAACTGGCTTACCTTTGCTGAAACGAACAGCATTGCGGAGCCGTTTTTACAAGCTGCTACGCATGCGCCGCAACCGATACAAGAGGCTGCATCCATAGCGAGGTCGGCATTGACCTTTGAAATGGGAAGGCAGTTTGCATCCTGGGCGCCTCCGCAGTTGAAAGATACGTAACCTCCTGCCTGCTGGATCTTGTCGAATGCATTGCGATCCACCATGAGGTCTTTGATCACAGGGAACGCAGCTGAACGCCAAGGCTCAACGGTTATAGTCTCGCCATTGCTGAAGCGACGCATGTAGAGCTGGCATGTGGTTGCTCCGGTTGCGGGACCGTGGGGATGTCCGTTGATGTAAAGAGAACACATACCGCAGATACCTTCGCGGCAGTCATGATCAAATGCGATAGGCTCCTCGTGGTTAGAGACAAGTTGCTCATTGAGGATATCGAGTGTTTCAAGGAAAGAGGTGTCGGTATCGGTCTCAACCGTATAAGTCTTGAACTCGCCTTTTTCCTTTGGTCCGGCTTGACGCCAAACTTTAAGTTGAACAGTTATATTTGCCATTTGAGTTTACTTTCTAAAAAAATTGAGGATTATGACTTATAGTTACGGGTTTGAACCTTGATAGCTTCATAGTGAAGCGGTTCCTTGATTAGCTCGGGAGCTTTGTCGTCGCTTCCTTGATAATCCCAGCATGCCACATAGAAATAGTTCTGGTCGTCACGCTTGGCTTCTCCCTCTTCGGTCTGGTACTCTTCACGGAAATGACCTCCGCAGCTTTCGTTGCGGTTAAGGGCATCGTATGCGATGAGTTCGCCCATGGTAATAAAGTCATTGAGACGGAATGCCTTGTCAAGCTCGATGTTCATGCCGTCGGCAGTGCCGGGCACATATAGATTGGTCTGGAATTCCTTGCGTATCTCTTTGAGTTTTTCCAATGCGGTTGTAAGACCTTCTTTAGTTCTTCCCATTCCCACATATTCCCACATGATGTGACCGAGTTCCTTGTGGATTGAGTCAACCGAGCGTTTTCCCTGGATTTTGAGAAGCGCGTCTTGTGCGGCGATACATTTAGCCTCGGCTTCGTCAAACTCTTTGGTGTCGGTTGAGAAACGGGGAACCGTAATCTGGTCAGAAAGATAGTTCTGAATGGTGTATGGGAGAACGAAGTATCCGTCGGCAAGACCCTGCATGAGTGCCGATGCGCCAAGACGGTTAGCTCCGTGATCCGAGAAGTTGCACTCGCCGATGGCGAACAATCCTTTGAGTGAGGTCTGCAATTCATAGTCAACCCAGATACCGCCCATTGTATAGTGGATAGCCGGGAAGATCATCATCGGGTTGTAGTAAGTTTCGCCGTTGATTTCAGTACCGACTTCGCCGGGATTTACATCGGTAATTTCTTCATACATGTCGAAGAGGTTGCCATATCGCTGACGAACCACATCAAGACCGAGGCGGTTGATGGCATCGCTGAAGTCAAGGAATACGGCAAGACCGGTGTTGTTAACGCCGAAGCCCTTGTCGCAACGCTCTTTTGCTGCACGTGACGCAACGTCGCGGGGAACGAGGTTGCCGAATGCCGGATAACGGCGCTCCAAGTAATAGTCGCGGTCCTCTTCGGGAATCTGTGAACCCTTGATTTCTCCAGCCTGAAGCTTTTTAGCGTCCTCGATTTTCTTGGGAACCCAGATGCGGCCGTCGTTACGGAGAGACTCTGACATAAGGGTCAGTTTAGACTGCTGGTCTCCGTGAACCGGAATGCAGGTGGGGTGGATCTGCACGTAAGCGGGATTTGCAAAATATGCACCCTTGCGGTAGCATGCCATAGCCGCGCTACAGTTACATCCCATAGCGTTGGTCGACAAGAAGTAGGCGTTGCCGTATCCGCCGGTTGCGATAACAACAGCGTGAGCGGCAAAGCGCTCAAATTTTCCTGTTACAAGATTCTTGGCGATAATACCGCGGGCACGACCGTCGATCATAACCACGTCATGCATTTCGTAGCGGTTGTAGCTCTTCACCTTGCCAAGATTGATCTGGCGGTTGAGAGAAGAGTATGCGCCAAGGAGAAGCTGCTGTCCGGTTTGACCTTTGGCATAGAATGTACGAGACACCTGCGCGCCTCCGAATGAACGGTTGGCGAGAAGGCCGCCGTATTCACGAGCGAAAGGAACACCCTGCGCAACGCACTGGTCGATGATATTATTTGATACTTCAGCAAGGCGATATACGTTTGCTTCGCGGGCGCGATAGTCGCCACCCTTCACGGTGTCGTAGAAAAGACGGTAAACCGAGTCGCCGTCATTCTGATAGTTCTTGGCTGCGTTAATGCCGCCCTGAGCTGCGATGGAGTGAGCGCGGCGGGGTGAATCCTGAATGCAGAAGTTGAGCACGTTGAAGCCCATTTCTGCGAGCGAAGATGCTGCCGATGCTCCGGCAAGACCGGTTCCGACAACGATTATGTCAAGACGGCGTTTGTTAGCCGGGTTCACGAGTTTCTGATGAGCCTTGTAATTGGTCCATTTCTCAGCGATAGGACCTTCCGGGATTTTTGAATCAGCCGGATTCATCACTTTTACGTTTTCTTTAGTAGTTTCCATATCGCTAATTAATTTTCGGGTTGTACCATAGGAGCGACTTCCGCATCAGTGTTTTCTCCTTCAAGATAGTTGAGGAATTTCATTGCGGGTTCGATATTGTCGAGTTCAGCCTGAACCATTTCGGGAGTGAAGCCCATCTGCATCATTTGAGCGGGATTCTCAAGGATAGCCTTAAGCTGCTGTTCCTGATTGCGCAGAGCTGAAGAGAAATTGTCATATTTGTAACGGTCTACAGGAATTCCAACCATGTCGCCCATCACGTTTTTGTATTGTTCGCGAAGATCAGNGTCGGTCTTGTAGAAGTTACGGCTTGCGTTAACAGTGAAAACAATTGCCTGAGCGATGAAGAGAGCGACTACAATTGAAGTCCACCAGCAAGAGATGGTTTTCAAGCGGGGCAGCCAGGTGNTGTTATCCCAGCCGATTGACTGGAACATTGACCAGAAACCGTGGTTCATGTGGAACCAGAGGGCNATAAAGCCGATGATGTAGATGATCGGAGTCCANACGCATGAGAAAGCTTCCTGAATGAACAGTGTGCCCATCGACGGAGGAATTGCNCCTTCGACGCCGCGAATCTCCTGAAGCTGCATTTTTGCCCAGAACTGAATCATGTGAACGACAAGGAATGCAAGGATTACGATACCGAGCACAAGCATGTTCTGNGANGACCANTCNACGNNNGCNGGTTTCTTTGTGATAGCATAACGGTCATTCCCGCGAGCTTTGCGGTTCTGTAATGTTAGCCACACTGCATAACAGATGTGCAGGATGAACAGTACCGCCAGTCCGATAGACGCAACCAAAGCATACCAGTTAGCACCCAAAAACTCACAAATTACATTGTAAGCTGAAGGATACACGATAGCTATTGCGTTCATCAAGCAGTGAAAGGTTACGAATAGGACGAGGCATGCGCCGGTGATGGCCATGACTAATTTACGCCCTATAGATGAGCTTGTTAACCACATAGTTGTGTTGAAATTTGAAATTAATATTAATAATGTTTGCTATATTTTCGGCTATTGTGGTGCAAATTTACGATAAATAATGCACGGTTACAAGTATTAAAGAAAAATTTCATTAATATTTCTGCAAAATAGTTGGCTCGGCTATATTCAAGTATGCTTGGGATAAAAAGCAAGTTCTGAGGGGATAGCTGAATCTCTTAAGATAAGTATTGCGACAGGTTTTTTGTACATGATTAAATTAATGATTAAATTTACATGATTTTTTAAGCTGTTGTTCAAAAATGAAATATCGATCCATAGTGGCGGCGTTGGCTGCCGGAGTTTTGATGTGGTCTGCCACGTCGGGATGTTCATCGTCAGGAAATGATGTTGCCAATGATTCCGATTCTTCGGAAGTTGTTGTCGACACTGTTTTGGAGCCATCCTATATTAGACTTAAGGTTAATCCCATCGGCGGCAGTCTCGGAGCTGTTTTTAATGACATAAACAGTGTGCAGCTTCCGGCGGCTGAGGCGCTTGGAATTAAGCCCATAACCGGACCTAAGGATGCGTGGCGGCTATCCCGTCCCATTGTGAAAGTAGAAAATTGTGATGAATATTATTTGGAAGATCTGACTCATTCAGTCCCTTATCTGGTTCCTGAAGCGGCAAATTTGTTGAGCGAGATAGGGCGCAGGTTCAATGACTCTCTTGAGGCGCGCGGAGGTGGAAATTACAGGCTTAAAGTGACAAGCGTTTTGAGAACCGAGGGCGCTGTCAACAAGCTTCGCCGTCGGAATATTAACGCTACATCCAACTCCGCACATCGTTATGGAACTACCTTTGACATCAGCTATGTTCGTTTTTTTAGTGACAGTGTGACTGTTGAGCGTTCACAGGAGGATCTGAAAAATCTATTGGGTGAAATTCTCAAAGAGGTGCGTGATGATGGCAGATGTTATGTTAAATTTGAGCGCAAACAAGGATGTTTTCATATAACCGCTCGTAAATAATATCCTGATGGAAAATTCAAATGAAAAAAAAGCCGGCATCGAGCAAGAATCTACCGGAAAGAAGCGTCGAGGAGTTGTATCGCGTATTTTTCGCGTGTCGGCATGGGTTTTGGGCGTTTTTGTTGGGCTCTTGCTCCTTTTGTTCTGCGGTATTTCCTGGGTGCTTACCCCTGAGCGACTCACTCCTATTATAGAGAAAACGGCAAATGAGAATATGACCGCTGTCCTTTCGCTTAAAAAAGCGGAACTATCGGTTTGGAGCACATTCCCGCGNATNAAGCTGGAACTGGATTCCCTTGCTATTGTTAATNACGCGTTCAANAANTTGCNTTCCGAAGAATATNATAAACTTCCTGCCGGGAGCGACACATTATTATATGTGGGGAATTTTAGCGGCTCGTTAAACATTCCCGCTCTTTTCGTTGGTAAAATCAGGTTGTCGGATGTGGAGCTTGGAGGCGCCGCGCTCAATGTGGTTTCATATAACGGGGAACTGTCCAATTATGACATTTTCCCTGAGAGTGAGACAAAGGATGATGATACGGCTGATATATCTATTCCCGATATTTCGGTGAGTCGATTCAAAATTGCCGATAGGTTTCCGATACGCTATTTCTCTCTTTCCGATACAGTCGACGTGCAGCTGTCGCTTGAACCGTCGGATGTCCTCACTGAGAATACTCCGGGTTATAAATTGGTCGTCAACAGCTCGCTTGATGCTCTTTTGCCGCCTGAAATATCTCTTGACTCCATTTCTGTGGGTCTTGGAGGAGAGCTTGGGTGGAAGCATGATGAGCCGCTTAAAATGAAATTCAGCGATTTTTCACTTAATGTAGGAGCTATCACGGCGCTGTTTTCAGGAAGTGTCGATTTTTCCGAACCCTCCCGGCTCATGGATTTTGATCTTAAGCTGAACCCATTCTCTCCGATTGATGGGATTAAAATGTTGCCTGCCGATATGAGAGCGTCCCTACCGTCGTTTGAGTCAGATATGCTTATATCGGCTACAGCTCGGTTGACGGAGCCCTACCTTCTTGCCGACACTTTGCTGCCGATGATGGCTGTGTCGCTTGACATTCCCGAGTGTTCGGCGGTCTATGATTCATATAAAATAAATAAATTTGCGTTAAGCGCTACGGCATCTGTGAATGGACATGATTTGAACAAATCGGAGGTGAATGTTTCTAAATTTCATGCCGAGATTGACGGAGTTGGCATGGATGCTCAAGGTTCAGCCACGTCATTGATGGATAATCCCTATATAAACGGTAAGGTGAGAATCGATGCTCTGCTTTCTGCTTTGCCTGCAAATATCCTCAGCGCGATTTCAGGACAAGTCAAGGGGTCAGTGTTGCTCGACGCTGTGGCTCGGTTCCATCAGAGTGACTTGTCGGTAAACGGATTTCACAAAATTTTTCTTGACGGAACTCTTGAACTGAACGATCTGGACGTATCGCTGCCTGATTTTGACATTGAACTGTTCACTCGCAATACTGTTGTCGACTTGNNCACTAACAATAANTTTGTCTCTGNTGCGAGCCGCANCGATTCCTTGCTTANGNCTTCNGTGAAGATNNACACGATTTCATTTGGGGCTGCCGGAATCGCAGTGTCGGGTAAAGACGTGCGTGGCGGAGTCGGGTGTTCCAATAAGGGGCTACCTAAGGACACGATGACCATTATACCGCTTGGGGCTACCTTGAGTGCAAAGATGTTGGCTTACCGGGGCGAGGATTCGAGTATGGTGCGCTTGCGCGACACTTATGCTTTCGCCACACTCCGCCGATTTAACAATGATCAGCATGTTCCGTTGTTCAGCTTCCAAGCCGGTATGAAACGAGCCTTTTATGCCGATAAGCTCAATAGGCTTATGCTTAATAACGGTAGTTTAGACCTGACAGCCCATTTGCGACCTATGGGAAAATTGGAAAAACGTATGAAGCAACGCTATGACTCTATAGCTCAAGTTCATCCTGATTTGTCGCAGGACTCGTTGNTCGCTCTGTATAAGAAAAGTTTCAACAGAAGGCGCATGTCGGCTTCTGAGGGTGAAATAATGGACTTTGGTCTTGACAACACCACCAAGAGAATGTTCTTGAAGTGGGATGTGTCGGGCAATATAAAGGCGGAACACGGCGGTCTATTCTCGCCCTATTTCCCGTTGCGCAATCGCTTGTCAAATTTTAACATGGCATTTTCTTCCGATAGTGTTGTCTTTAAAAATGTATTATATAAGGTGGGTCACTCCGACTTTTTGATTAATGGAGCTATAAAGAATCTCCGAAGGGCGTTGGCTATGAATTTCCCATTGAAAGCGGAGTTACGTCTTGTCAGTGATTCTATAAATGTTAATGAATTGGTGGAAGCGTCCTATAAAGGTTCCGCATTTGCCGAGAGCGTTATGGATGGGTCGGTAAAAATGGCTCAGATTGAGAATACAGATGAACTTGACCGTCTTGTAGAGCGTGCGGCTGACACCGATGAGACGGCTGCGCTCCTTGTTCCGATTAATGTGGACGCCCGGTTCGTCATGGATGCCAGGAATATAGTCTATTCCGACATGCTGATGCATAATTTCAACGGCGAGCTTCTGATGGGGAACGGAGCGATAAATTTGCGTAATTTGTCGGCTGAATCAAAGATTGGAAGCGCGAAGATGACGGCGCTCTATTCAGCCCCCGATAAGCGCAATATTCGTTTTGGCTTCGGGTTGCTCCTGGATCGGATAGATGTCAAGCAGTTCATAAACATGATGCCTGCCGTCGACTCGCTGATGCCTCTTTTAAGTTCGTTCCAAGGAAAAATAAATGCTGACATAGCCGCTACTACCGACGTGGATTCCACGATGAATCTCGTTATCCCCACATTAGAAGCCGCCGTGAAACTCTCGGGCGACAGCCTTGTTCTACTTGATGCTGAAACATTCCGCACTGTCTCGAAATGGCTGCTGTTTAAGAACAAGGAGCAAAACGTGATTCCTCACATGGAGGCGGAAATGCTGATTGAAGACTCTAAATTGGAGATTTTCCCATTCGTGTTTGACTTCGACCGCTACCGCCTGGCGGTGATGGGCTCCAATGATTTGGCATTGAATTTCAAATATCATGTATCGGTCCTTAAGTCGCCCATACCGTTCAAGTTCGGTATAAATCTGTCAGGGAATACCGACAAAATGAAAATAAGACTCGGCGGCGCCAAGTATAAACCGGGTAAATCAGTGGAGACAATCGCTATAGTCGACACGGCGAGAGTGAATCTGCTTAAGGAGATAGACCATGTATTCCGGAGCGGAGCTAAAAATGCTCGTTTGGGAAGTCTTAAAATTAAGAATCAGTCTGGAGGCTCGATAGATTTTGATGCGCCCAATGACACTATTTCCCGGGAGGATTCAATTTTATTCATAAAGGAGGGACTTATTGAAGTGCCCGACTCATTACGTCAAGAATTGTTGAAATGACAAAGGAGAGAGAGGCAGTTTTAAAATATGCGGAGAAACATGGATTAAAGCGATTTAGTCCTGTAGCGGCGCTTGTCGATATGGATGGCACGCTCTATGATTCGATGCCTAATCATGCAAAGGCTTGGACCGAGCTTATGTCGGGAATAGGAATAGAATGCACGCGAGATGAATTTTTCTTATATGAGGGACGCACCGGAGCATCTACCATCAACCTGATGTTTAACCGTGCCTATGGGCGTGATGCTACTCCCGAGCAAGCGGCTGAGTTGTATAAGCGGAAAACGGAATTGTTCAGCGCGTTGCCTCCGGTCAGCCCTATGCCCGGAGCAGCCGAAGTCATAAAAGGGTTAAGATTGGCTGGGCTTGAGACTGTCCTCGTCACAGGTTCGGGGCAAAACACGCTTCTTAATCGGCTTGATACTGATTTTCCTGAAGCGTTCCCGGTGTCACGACGAGTTACATCGAGGGATGTTATTCATGGAAAGCCTCATCCCGAGCCGTTTTTGCTGGCTATGGACAAGGTGGGCGCTACTCCCGCTTCGTCAATCGCTATCGATAATGCTCCGATAGGGGTGAAAGCTGGCGCTGCGTCAGGCGCTTTTACGATAGGCGTTGTCACCGGTCCCATTCCTGAAAGCGTGTTGGCTGATGCCGGTGCCGATATTGTCTATTCGTCTATGCCGGAATTGGCTGATAGATTAGGCTTGTTAATAGAAACATTTAATTGTGAATTGAAGTGATGGAACATCAGGAGATAATATTTACCAACAGCGTTGGGTGTGAGTTGGAACGTGTCCTTTCGGGCTTTCCGGGCAAAGTTTTTGTAATATGTGATGAAAACACTTTGAAAGAGGTGGTGCCGTTGATTGCGGCTGACTCTGTGCGCGTCGCTGACGCAAGCACGATAGTAACCCCTGTTGGCGATGAGAATAAAAACATCGTTTCTCTTGCCGGAATTTGGGACGGATTGCAGAACGGCGGCGCCGATCGTCATTCTGTAGTCATCAACATTGGCGGGGGGGTCATCACTGATATGGGAGGTTTTGCTGCCGCTACTTTTAAGCGCGGGGTGAAATTCATAAATGTTCCAACTACGCTATTGTCGGCAGTGGATGCCGCTGTCGGAGGCAAGACAGGAATAAATTTCAACGGTTTCAAGAATGAAATCGGTGTTTTTAAGGAGGCTGACGCAGTTATCATATCCACCTGTTTTTTTAAAACGCTTCCCCGTGAAGAGGTCAAATCGGGATATGCCGAGATGCTCAAGCACGGACTTTTGGAAAGCCCTGAATCATTGGACAGGCTTCTCGACTACGATATCAGCGCCCTGAATACCGATGAGCTTCTTGTGATGCTCGAAGAATCGGTCAACGTGAAGCGTCGCGTTGTCACTGAAGATCCGTTTGAAAAAGGGATAAGGAAGGCTCTAAATCTCGGACATACGGCAGGACATGCGTTTGAAAGTCTTGCCTTGGAACGTAAATCGCCGGTCCCTCATGGCTATGCCGTGGCTTGGGGATGTGTTGTTGAACTTGTTTTGAGCCATCTTGCTCTCGGCTTTTCATCGACATTGCTGCACCGGGTTGCGCGTTTTGTGAGGGATACATACGGAGCTCCGGCGATAGAGTGCCGTGATTATGACAAGCTGCTGGATTATATGCGTCATGACAAGAAGAATGCCGGAGGTAAAATCAATTTCACCCTATTGTCGGCTCCCGGAGAAATAGAAATCAACCAATATCCCGGTGATGACGAGATTCGCAACGCTCTCGACATCTTCCGTGATTTGATGGGAATTTAGTCGTTCAGCCAAGCATCCCTGCNCGTTATGAGGATTAAAAGTGTGTCACGTGTCATTCAACAACAATGTTGCCGCTTGGCAATCTGCTTGATTGCTGTAATGCTTGCTGCAGTTGGTGTTCATGGNGCTGATTTTAAAATTGAGCGNGGNGAGAGGCTTTTGGTCAGGATTGATGAATCGCCGGCTCCTGTNNTGGAATCTGCCTTTGGATTGCTCGCCGCCGATGTCGACAAGGTGCTTGGAGCATCGTTAGAGAAAGTATCTTCCGACGGTAAAATTATTGTTGGCGCGGAATCTGATTTGCGTGGCAAGATTGACGGCATCGACCATCTGCTGGATTCTTTGCAGGGAATGAAAGAGGCGTTTGCTTTTCGGGTTGTTGACGACGGCAGGCTTGTGATTGCCGGCAGCGACAGCCGCGGCGTTGCTTACGGACTTATGGAATTGAGCCGGTTGATAGGGGTGTCGCCGTGGGAGTGGTGGGCTGATTCCGAACCCGATACTCTTGCTCGATTCGCGCTCCCGGCAGGTTATAATGATTTTCAGTCTCCGTCGGTGGAATATCGTGGAATTTTCATCAATGATGAGGACTGGGGNCTNTTGCCNTGGAGCTGTCACACTTATGAGCCTGAAAACGGGGAGGGGGTGATAGGTCCCAAGACCTATTCACGGATATTTGAGCTCTTGCTTAGGCTTCGNGCTAATACGTGTTGGGCAGCCATGCATGAATGTGTCGTGCCGTTTTTCCTCACCGATGGAAACCGGGAAGTTGCGGAGAAATATGGAATATACATAGGTGGATCTCATTGCGAACCGATGGCTTGCAATGCCGCCGGAGAGTGGTCGAGAAGAGGAGTGGGAGATTATGACTATGTGAATAATCGCAATGAAGTTTATCGTTTCTGGGAAAACAGAGTGAAGGAGGTTGCCGGACAGG
Source organism: Bacteroidales bacterium (assembly GCA_009177195.1). GTDB lineage: Bacteria > Bacteroidota > Bacteroidia > Bacteroidales > Muribaculaceae > Muribaculum. Next base: position 40,553 of record WFMA01000060.1, read on the forward strand.
AAATTTTATACACTCTTGGAATGCGCGGAGTACACGACGGAGCGATGAAAGGGGCGAAAAATGTTCTTGACCGCAAGAGAGTCCTTGAACGCGTCATTGCCGATCAGCGGAATCTGTTAACTCGACACCTTGACCGTGCCATCGATTCAATCCCTCAGGTGTTTATCCCTTACAAGGAGGTGCTCGACATATATAANGCNGGACTTGAAGTGCCCGAGGATGTGACNCTGATNTGGTGTGACGATAATTACGGTTACATAAGGCATTTCCCGACCGAAGCAGAGCGTTCCCGCAAGGGTGGTAACGGGATCTATTACCATATTTCCTANTGGGGGAGNCCTCANGACTATCTTTGGCTTGGCACATTCAGCCCTTATCTGCTTTTCCATCAGATGTCGGCGGCTTATGACCGAGGTATAGACAAAATGTGGATTCTCAACGTGGGCGACATAAAGCCGGCTGAGTATCAGATAGAGCTCTTTATGGATATGGCGTGGAATATCGGTGAGGTGAGAAAGAAAGGAGTAAATAACCATTTGTCAGGCTTTCTTTCAAGAGAATTTGGAGCGAAAATGGCAGAATTCCTCATCCCGGTGATGAACGAGCATTATAGGCTTGCCTATATGAAAAAGCCTGAATTCCTTGCCAATACTCGTGTCGAGGAATCCGATCGTGAATATTACGGCACGATGAGGGAAGGAGGTTGGGGTATTGACTCTCTCTTGATCAGGCGGGCGGAATATGCCTTCATTTCCGATAAAGTGGAGACCTTATCATCAGCTGTACCTATGCGGTTGAGAGATTGCTATTTTCAGCTTGTGAAATATCCGGTACAGGCTGCCGCGCAGATGAATTTTAAGTTCATTGACGCTCAGCTTGTCGCGGATGGTCTTGTGCCCGTCGATAGGAGCGATGCCGCCTATNATAGTNTCGCCNCGCTGACGGCTATATATAATGAGGGGATTCATAACGGCGGNAAATGGCAAGGAATAATGGATATGGCTCCGAGACGATTGCCTGTTTTCAATCGGGTTGCCTATGAAAGGCATTTGGGAAAAGCGGAGAGATCGCCACGCCCGCTTGCCGTGATTAACGGCGCCGACGGAGTGGGANCTTTCTCTCTGTGTGAAGGATTNGGATATAATGGCGGGGCTGTCGACGTTGCCCGTAACGATACTGTGGCGTTCGCGTTGCCTCCGGTTGACGGTTGCGACTCGTTGAGAATCGACATCAGGCTTTTACCCTCTCACCCCGTGATGGATGGCGATTTAAGTTTCAGCCTTTTACTTGATGATTTTCCGCTTGCCGAAAATGTTAGTTATGCCACGAGCGGACGTAGTGAGGAGTGGAAATGCAATGTTTTGAGGAATCAGGCGATACGGTCGTTTGACATCGTCAATGACGGTCAGTCCCANGTCCTGAAGTTTGTGCCTAAGACTGATGGCGTTACGCTTGANTGTGTATTGCTTTGGAATCGCCCGCAGCTTTAGCGTTGAATGCGCTTTTTTGTCCTGAACNGAGATNNNANAGTGGTNAAAAAATGCGTATTGAACATANAGAAGCGAAAAAATGGGGCAAAAGTTGCTTAATTGGGTGAAAAGCCTTAACTTTGCGGCGATTTTTGTACAATAACGTAAATATAAAGTGGGAAAGTTTTCAGCTTATAAGCTACCATTAAAATCACTACCCTCTGGAAGTCATGAGTTTGAATATGAACTCGGAAAGCAGTTCTTTGAGGATATGGAGAGCACCGACATCCGCGATGCTCACCTGAAGGTTATTGCCCTCGTGAATGTAAAAGGTGACGTATACGAGCTTTCACTCAAGGTGAACGGAGAGCTAACTCTCATATGCGACCGCTGTCTTGACGAACTTCCTTGGCCTGTCGACACTGAATACAAGGTTTTTGTGAAGTATGGCGAAGATTACAATGACGAGGCGGATAATCTGTTGGTTATTCCTGAAAGCGATAATTTCCTGAACATATCCTACATATTATATGATACTGTAGCGTTGACTATCCCGATCAAGCATGTTCATCCGATGGGAAAATGTAACCGCGCAATGAGCTCGTTGCTTCGCAAGCATCGTTCTCCGGTTGCCAACCTTGAAGGGGATGACAGCGAGATGATGGAAGAGATGATGGACTCGATGGACGACATTGACATGGCTGCTGCCGATGACGCTCCCGTTGATCCGAGATGGAATGACTTGAAAAAAATTAAGAATCAAGATAATAACGAATAAGACAATTAAACATAAGAGAAAATGGCACATCCTAAACGTAGACAATCAAAGACTCGTACTGCAAAGCGTAGAACTCATGACAAGGCTTTAGAACCCACATTGGCAATTTGCTCTCACTGCGGTTCATGGCACATCTACCACACTGTATGCCCCGTTTGCGGATACTATCGTGGTAAAGTCGCTATCGAAAAGCCTGCTGCAATCTAATTATTTTAAAATTCTCTCTTCTTCGATTACTTCATCGCCGGAGCCCGTCAAGAGTTCCGGCATGAAGATATTTTTTTAATAATAAATAAATAGTCATATCATGCAATATCCGAGAATAACCGGTATCGCTTCTTATGCTCCCGAAGACATTCTTGACAATGAGATGCTTTCCCACATGGTCGATACCAATGACGAGTGGATCACCACACGTGTGGGCATAAAGGAGCGTAGAATCCTTAAAAAGGATGGAGCCGGTTCATCTTATCTTGGAATCAAGGCAGTCAATAAACTGCTTGAATCTACCGGCACCAAGCCTGAAGAAGTGGACCTGTTAATATGCGCTACTTCCAATCCTGACTATCGTTTCCCCTCGACCGGCTCAATCATAGCTCATGAATGCAAAATGGCAAATGCTTACGCCTATGACATTCAAGCTGCATGCGCCGGTTTTTTGGTGGCTTTGCAGGACGCTGCAGCATATATAAGAGGAGGAATGTATAAAAAGATTGTTGTTGTCGCAGCTGAAAAGATGTCTTCAATGACAAATTACGAGGATCGCACAACTTGCCCTCTCTTTGGAGATGGTGCGGGATGTATGCTTGTTGAACCTTCCGATGAGAAAGTGGGTATAATTGACGGTGTATTCCACATCGACGGTACCGGACTTCCTCACTTGCTGATGAAAGCGGGAGGTTCCGTATTGCCGGCTTCCCACGAAACAGTCGACGCTCGCGAGCATTTCGTTTATCAGGAAGGTAGAGCTGTTTACAAACATGCTGTTACCGATATGCTCACTTCATCGCTTGCAGTTATGGAGCGTAACGGACTTAGCGTTGAAGATGTGGACTGGCTCGTGCCTCATCAGGCAAATTTGCGCATCATTGAGGCTGTGGCCGAGCGTTCGGGTATAAACCCTGAGAAAGTATTGGTCAATATCGAGCATTACGGCAACACCTCGGCAGCTTCAATTCCCTTGTGTCTTGACGAATACAAGGATAAGCTGAAGAAAGGCGACCGCATCATTTTGACTGCGTTTGGTGCAGGCTTCACATGGGGCGCCATTTACATCGTGTGGGATCTTTGATTCCGTTAACTCCTCTCTTCCAATGAATATCCGAGAACTGGTTATTCCAATAAAAGTTGTCTCTTACGACGAGCTTGACGCTATTGAGCGTCAGCTCGTTGACGAGGCGCGTAAAATGACTTACAATTCTTATGCCCCTTACAGTAAATTCTCAGTAGGGGCGGCTGTCTTATTGTCAAACGGAGAGATTATTCCCGGAGCAAATCAAGAGAATGCTGCGTATCCCTCGGGGACTTGCGCGGAACGGTCGGCGGCATATTTCGCTCACGCCCGTTATCCTGATGCGAAATTCAGAGCTATTGCGATAGCTGCGCGCGACACTTCGGGCAACTACATGGTTAATCCCATTTCTCCTTGCGGAGCCTGTCGGCAAGCTCTTCTTGAATATGAAACGCTTGCAGGCGAGGATGTGAAGGTGATTCTGGCGGGAGCTGAGTCGCTCTACATTCTTCCGTCGGTGAAATCGCTTCTGCCGCTGGCTTTTTCTGAATTTGAATAAAAAAATAAAGCGGTGATTAAACCTTTTTTGGTTAGATAGTCTAAAGGATTGTGAATACATTCTAACAATCTATATTTACAGACTACCGAAATGAGTTCTTATCTCAGAAAATCCTTTTTGACCCTTCTATTTGTCCTATTGACGACAGGCTCGGCATACGCCGTCACCGTCAGAGGAAGTGTGAAAGATGCTGCCGGCGAGCCGATGATCGAGGCTACAGTAAAACTGCTTGCAGCTAAAGACAGCGCGTTTGTTAAAGGTTCAACTACCGATGTCAATGGAAATTTTACATTGAACGGAGTGAATCGCGGTAAATACATTCTTGCGGTTTCATATATCGGATATCAGACCGCTCACCAAGATTTTTCAGTTGAATCAGGGAACAAGCGACTTGACCCGATAGTGATGAAGGAGTCGAGCATAATGCTTAAAGAGGCGACCGTCACGGCGGTTAAAACTGAGATAACTGTTAAGGAGGACACGATTGAGTATAATGCTGATTCCTATAAGACTCAGCCCAACGCAGTGGTCGAGGACCTGCTCAAACGTCTGCCCGGCGTGGAGGTGGGCTCCGACGGCTCAATCACCGCAAACGGCAAGAGCGTGACCAAGATACTGGTCGACGGCAAGGAATTCTTCAGCGACGACCCCAAGGTGGCCTCCAAGAATCTCCCGGATGACATGATCGACCGTCT
>WFMA01000077.1 GCA_009177195.1 Bacteroidales bacterium
CTGCCCTCCCCTCATTTATCCTTGCCACTACATCAACTTCACTGCCTCAAAAAGCGAAATGGAGTTGATAACCCGCCGAGTCATAAAAGAGCTTGAAGGAGATCCCAACAAGGATCTCACCGAGTATTCTACCACCAATTCGCCCAAATACTGCGCAATGGTGGAGAAAATCAGGGAGAAACTTGGCTTGACTTCGTTGAAATTCAACTCTATTGAGACAATCATCGAAGCGATAGGGCTCCCCAAAGATAAAGTTTGCACGCATTGTTTTGACGGGACAAGTTTTGATTGATAATAATTTGTCAAAATTCAAATAAAAAACTTATCTTTGTGTGAGTCATTTATAACAGAATATAATCATAAATAAAACATCTAATATCTTTAATCATGAGTTTAAACATCATCGTTCTCGCAAAACAAGTGCCTGACACTCGTAATGTGGGTAAAGATGCAATGAAAGAGGATGGCACTATAAACCGTGCCGCCCTGCCGGCGATTTTCAATCCCGAAGATCTTAATGCTCTCGAACAGGCACTGAGACTCAAGGATGCCAATCCCGGANNGCACNNTNACNNTGCTTACAATGGGACTTCCTCGCGCATCGGAAATCATCCGCGAGGCTATCTATCGCGGAGCCGACACCGGTATAGTGCTAACTGACCGCGCNCTCGGCGGAGCCGACACCCTTGCCACTTCTTATTCNTTGGCNCAGGCTGTAAAAAAATTCGGAAACTTCGACATCATTCTCGGCGGACGTCAGGCAATTGACGGCGACACCGCTCAGGTGGGACCTCAGATTGCAGAAAAGCTTGGCATTCCCCAGGTGACCTATGCAGAGGAAATACTTGATTTGAAAGATGGCAAAGTCACTGTCAAGCGCCGTCTTGAAAATGGAGTTGAAACAGTTGTCGCTCCCCTCCCTTGCGTGGTAACCGTAAACGGCTCGGCTGCTGAATGCCGTCCCCGCAACGCCCGTCGCATTCAAAAATATAAATATGCCGTTTCTCCGAGCGAAAAAGAGAAACTGTCGGACGAAATGAAGGCTATCGTTGAAAAACGTCCNTATCTCAATCTTCAGGAATGGAGCGCCGCTTATGTTGACGCTGATCCCGAACAAATCGGATTGCCCGGTTCCCCGACTAAGGTGAAAGCTATCGAAAACGTGGTGTTCACCGCTAAAGAAAGCCGCACTATNGAAAANANCGACGAGCAGCTTGAGGACCTGATTAAAGAACTAATCGCCAACCACACTATCGGCTAATCATCCAACTAAGAAAATCATGACTGACAAAAATAATCTTATCGTATATTGTGAGTACGAGGATGGCAAAGTAGCCGACGTGAGCCTCGAACTTCTTACTAAAGGGCGTGTGCTCGCCGATAAACTCGGAGTGAAACTCGAAGCAGTGGTTATCGGCGATAATCTTGAGAAAATCGAAGACCAGATTTTCCCGTATGGAGTTGACGTGGTATACAAGGTTGAAGACAAGCGTCTTTATCCCTATACTTCCAACCCTCATTCATCAGTGCTGATCAATCTCTTCAAGGAGATTCAGCCCCAGATTTGCCTTATGGGAGCAACCTGCATAGGCCGTGACCTCGGTCCTCGCGTGTCATCATGCCTCCACAGCGGTCTTACCGCCGACTGCACGGCTCTTGAAATAGGCGACCACAAGGATCCCAAGACCGGAAAAGAATACACCGACCTGCTCTATCAGATTCGTCCCGCTTTCGGTGGCAATATCGTAGCCACTATCGTNAATCCCGAATGCCGTCCNCAGATGGCGACGGTGCGCGAGGGCGTGATGAAGAAAGAAATCAAGGACCCGGCTTATAAGGGCGAAGTTGTAAATCTCAAGGCTGACGACTATGTGAAGCCCGAAGACTTTGTCGTAGAAATCATCGACCGCCACATTGAAAAGTCGAAAGTCAATATTAAAAATTCGCCTATTATCGTTGCCGGCGGCTACGGTATGGGAAGCAAGGAAGGTTTCGACATGCTTTTTGACCTCGCCAACACTCTTGGCGGAGAAGTGGGTGCATCGCGCGCCGCTGTCGACGCAGGATTTGCCGAACACGACCGTCAAATCGGACAAACCGGTGTCACCGTTCGCCCGAAACTCTACATAGCTTGCGGTATCTCAGGACAGATTCAGCACATAGCAGGTATGCAGGAGAGCGCCATCATCATTTCTATCAACAATGATCCTAACGCTCCCATCAACACTATTGCTGACTATGTGATCACCGGCAATGTTGAGGATATTGTGCCGAAGTTGATCAAGTATTACAAGAAAAACTCTAAGTAACCTTGACAATACTTGCTTGACGATTTATAATTAGAAATAAAACGATTACAAAATGGCTAATTTTTATAATGATAACCCCGATCTGAAGCATCATCTCACCCACCCGTTGATGCAACGGATTATCGAATTGAAAGAGCGCAATTTCTCTGATGCCGAAAAATATGACTACGCTCCGTTGAACTTTGAGGATGCAATGGATTCATACGAAAAGGTTCTTGAAATTGCAGGTGAAATCAGCGGCGACATCGTAGCGCCAAACGCAGAAAGCGTAGACCACGAGGGTCCCCATGTGGTTGACGGTCACGTTGAATATGCCGAAGGCACCAAGAAAAATCTTGACGCGCTTGTTAAAGCAGGACTGATGGGTATCTCTCTGCCCCGCCGTTACAACGGTCTCAACTTCTCGCTTGTTCCCTATATCATGGCTGCCGACATGGTGAGCCGCGCTGATGCCGGATTCGTAAACATCTGGGGTCTTCAGGACTGTGCGGAAACCATCTATGAGTTTGCCGACGAGGATCAGCGCAGCCGTTTCTTGCCCCGCGTATGCGCCGGCGAGACAATGGCAATGGACTTGACCGAGCCCGATGCCGGAAGTGACCTTCAGGCTGTAATGCTCAAGGCTACTCCCGATGAAGAAAACGGATGCTGGCGCCTTAACGGTGTGAAGCGTTTCATCACCAATGGAGACGGACACATCGCGCTCGTGCTTGCCCGAAGTGAGGATGGCACTCATGACGGCCGCGGATTGTCAATGTTCATCTATGACAAGAACGACGGTGGCGTGACAGTGCGCCGCATCGAGAACAAGATGGGTATCAAGGNCTCTCCTACTTGTGAACTTGTATTCAAGAATGCTAAAGCTGAACTTTGCGGCTCACGCAAACTTGGTCTTATCAAGTATGTGATGGCGCTTATGAACGGCGCGCGTCTCGGCATCGCAGCCCAGTCAGTGGGTGTGTCGGAAGCAGCCTATCGCGAAGCTCTTTCTTATGCCCGCGACCGCAAGCAATTCGGCAAGGCAATCATCGAATTCCCGGCAGTATTCGAGATGCTCTCAGTAATGAAAGCGAAACTTGACGCATCACGTTCACTCCTGTATGAGACCACTCGATTCGTCGATATGTATAAGACTTGGGAGGATATCGAGCGTGAACGCAAGCTTGATAAAGAGGAGAAGGCAGAAATGAAATACTATTCAAAACTTGCCGACGCCTTTACTCCGCTCGCAAAAGGAATGGGCAGCGAATACTGCAACCAGAATGCCTATGACGCAGTTCAGGTTCACGGCGGTTCAGGTTTCATGAAAGATTATGCTTGCGAACGTATCTACCGTGACGCCCGTATCACCTCAATCTATGAAGGAACGACTCAGCTTCAGGTTGTTGCAGCAATCCGCCACGTGACCACCGGCACATATCTGAATCGCATGAACGAATATGCTCAGATGGAAATAGCTGAAGCTTACAAGCCCCTCCGCGATAAATTGGTCGAACTGACAGCGGTTTATTCGGCAGCAGTTGAAAAGGTGACATCGGCTAAAGATTCCGACTATCTTGACATGATGGCTCGCCGTCTTGTTGAAATGGCAGGCAACATAATCATGAGCTATCTTCTCATTCTTGATGCCACACGCAACGAAAGTTTCGACGCATCGGCTCGCGTGTACTTCAACATGGCTCAAGCTGAAGTCCTCAAACATGCCGCTTTCATCGACAAGTTTGACACTGAATCTATCAAATATTACAAAAAGGCTTAAATCACCTCGGTAGATTGACAATAATTAAGCCCCGAGTGAAATGAATCGCTCGGGG